>NZ_CP183182.1:0-164180 GCF_043587585.2 Azorhizophilus paspali | reverse complement strand
TGGGCGTGTCAGCGACACTCGGTTTTGGCGGATTCAACACTGCACTCATTGCGCGGAGAGGAAATAAGTGAATATCACGAATACTACCGTACTGGAGAGTGTAAGGTCGAAGAATAAGCCATCGCTATACGCAGACCCGCTGGCTTGGGCCATCGCCGATTTCGCGGAGTCTTTTGTAACTTCATATGATAGCGAAGATCGAAAGAACATCGGTCTTATCATCGTCAGTGATTATTGCAGTTTGGCAACAATGAGCGGGCTATCAAAGACGATGGTGGACGGCAAACTTTCTCCTTTGAAATTTGCCGGAGCAAACCCTGGGGTGGTGTGTGGGATCGCAGCTATCGAACACTCCCTCAGAGGGCCGAGCATCGTCTTCACCATGCCCCCAAAGCATGCCGCTGAAGTTATGAAGGCTACTTCATCAATGTGGATGCAGAGAAGCTCTGTACACGGAGCCCTGTTGATCACCCACCAGCGACTGGCGAACGGCCAGGAATATCTGGCCGGCACTTTTCTGGAACGCAACAATACGTTGACGGCAGAGTGCCTATCAGTACTGTGTGAAACGCCTGCGGAGCCTGTATGACAATTGGTATCTCCAAGCTGCTTGACGCGATGACGGAATTGAGCTCGCGTGTAACCTGTAGCAATTCAAATTGCCAGGACTTCTCTCAGATTTATGAAGACTATGCCAAGTTGGAGCTGGAACCGGGCTCGGCGATACTTTTTCTGGCGGGAAACAGTCTGGAGTTCATTTATCACTGGGTCGCAATCGTTGCCAACCAATACGTTCCAGTCCCAGCCTCACCGGCGCTCAAATCCGCACGAATAAAGGACCTGCAAAGATCTCTTAGCCTTAGCGCCGTTGTCTGTTCGCGCGCCAGCGCCAGCCTTTTCGAAGGCGAGCAGACCAAGACTATCGGATCCCTGGAGTTCATCAAGTTTGTCGATGCCCATCCTGCGTATTCGGCTGGTGAAGTATTGATCCTGACTTCAGGCACCTCCGGGCTGCACACCGCCTGCGTGCACAAGGTGGAGTCGTTGATCGAAAATGCCAGGATGCATAACGAGGCGCTGGGGATAACGTCCTCTGACCGCCAGCTCTTGCTATTGCCGATGTACTACTCGTTTGCAATGGTGGCGCAAACGATAGGCTCCATTCTTTCGGGATGTCATCTGGTTATCGAGGGGCCGCCATTCACTGCCGGCAGGTACGCCAAAAAAATTGAACAGTACGCAATTTCGGTGTCGGCAGTCACCCCGACGCTGGTCCGCGAAATCCTCTCCTCGGGGGTTGAGATTGCACCACTGCGCGTGCTCAGCGTAGGTGGTGACCAACTTGGAGCCGATGACGTCGCCAAATTGCTTGCAAAACCCTATGTCAATGAACTCTATCTGACTTATGGTCTTACAGAGGCCGGCCCTCGCGTTGCCACGCTCGCGGCCCACCGATCGGATGCGAAACTCTATGACTCCGTCGGAACAACATTTCCCGGTATAGAAAGCGTGATCAATGATCCAGACCAGCATGGGGTTGGGGAGCTGTATATAAAAACGCCAACGGCGCTGGTAAGAAAAGTCGGAGATGGTACCTTACCCGCCATTGGTTCTCATGGATACTTGGAAACGGGCGACCTCTTCACGAAGGATGAAGATGGCAACCTGAGGCATGTTGGGCGCAAGCGTGACTTTGTACTGGTCAATGGCGAGAAGGTTAACACTAAAAGCATCAGCCAAATCGCCGAAAAGCATCCCGCCATAAAGTTTGCCAAAACTTCTGTGTCAGAGGATGGCTCCCTGCATCTTGAGATCAGTGTACGGACCGATCAACATATTGAAGACGCAGAGTTAGGAGGTTTCCTATCCCAACGACTGCAAAGATTTGAAATGCCTTCCAAGATTGTAAAGGTCGAAGCCAATGAATTTCAGAAATGAGCAATGGAATGACTAATATATTCTGCTTCCCTCATGCGGGTGGTTCCGCATCCAACTACAAAATTTTTTCCAAGGCATTCCCTGAAGAAGTCGGGCGAGTAATCCCTATAGAAATTCCTGGGCGTGGTCGCCGATCAACAGAACCCTTTGCCGACACCCTTGAGGATTGTGTCCTGTCCTCGCTAGACCAGATTGACACCGATGCCGGCGAGTATTATCTCCATGGCCATTGCATGGGTGCTTTATTGGCGTTTGAGGCTGTGAAATATCTCGAGTCGCACGGAAGAAGGAAGCCGCGCTTGCTCATAGTTTCCGGCCGAAATGCCGCGTGCTATCAGACCGATTGGGGACTTCGTGTGGCGGGTTTGGACGACCAATCACTGTTCGACGAGCTTTCAAAGGTCGGGGGAGTGCCGCGCGGCCTGAGTTATGCCATGGCACAGCAGTTCCTTTCAGTGATCAGGCGTGATCAGAAGATCGTGCACGCGTACAAGGCGAATGATACACGGGTTTCGGTACCCATTTTAGTCCTGGCAGGCAAAAGCGACACGATGACCAACCAAGACGCCTTGAGCCAATGGAAAGACTTCACCACCGGGGAGGTGACCGTCAAGATGCTGGAGGGTGAACACTACTTCATCTATGACCAAGCGGAAAACTTTGCCCAGGCAGTAGAGTCATTCATGGAGTGTGTGTAAATGAAATACCGGACGTTGGGTGGAACCGGCTTGCAGGTCAGCGAGCTTTGTGTGGGCACACTGATGCTGGGTGCGTGGGGCAAGAATACCTTCGAAGCATCAGAGCAGATCATACGGCGGGCGCTCTCCGCCGGGATCAATTACTTTGATACGGCTGACTCTTACTCTCGAGGTGAGAGTGAGGAATTTTTAGGACGGGCACTAAAAAACGCCAACAAACGAGATAAAGTCGTGATCGCCACCAAGGTGAACTCACCCATGGCGGCAGATCCAAACTCCCGAGGTAGTTCCAGGCGCTGGATCATTCGGGCAGTGGAAGATAGCCTGCGTCGTCTCGGCACAGACTGGATTGATATCTACCAGTTGCATCGCCCTGATCCGAACACAGAACTTTGCGAAACGATTGGAACACTGCAGGATCTGGTTCAGGCCGGGAAGATTAGATATTTTGGGACGTCAACCTTTCCGGTTTCGAGTTTGATCGAAAGTCAGTGGTTTGCTGAAAAGACGCTGCGCAGCCGACCAGTTATTGAGCAGCCACCGTATTCTATACTCGCTCGTGAGGTGGAGAGAGAAGTGCTCCCGGTATGTGAAAGATATAAAATTGGAGTTTCTGTCTGGAGCCCGCTGGCCGGCGGATGGTTATCGGGGAAGTTTAACAATGGCACGGATGTCTCCACCGACCGCTCGAAATACTGGGGCGATAGGTACGACATGTCGAAAGCTGTCAATCACGTCAAGCTCAAAGCGGTTCAAGACCTCAGCCTAGTGTGTCGTGACTTTGGCGTCGACCTGAACGTTGCGGCGGTGGCCTTTACATTGAAGCACCCCGCTGTCACCTCCTCGATAATTGGGCCCCGCAAGATGGAGCATCTAGAATCGATCCTACACGCCCCAGAGCTTGTAATACCCGTGGAACTGCTGGATGCGATCGATCGTATTGTTCCACCGGGTATAACGCTGAGCGATGACGATCGCGGGTTCACACCGCAGTCTGTGGTCGACGAAAAACTGCGTCGCCGAGCCTGATGACAGGAGTTAGGATGTGAATGTATTGAACGAAAAAAATCGGCTCACAAAGATCGACCCTTTCAGGTACGTGCTTTACGCTGATTCGCTGTCCGATTCCGCCATGGCCACGGTGCTAAGCAATACGAGCCTTGTATCGATTGTCACAGCTGCCCGTACACTGTGCCTCAGTGTGATTCATGACAGTTTCGGACTTGATCGCAGTGTCGTGATTTCGGTGAAGGCTATCCGTTGTCGACGCATGGAGCCTTCGACAGGCGGGCATGGCTATGACCTATCCTTTGAAGTTCAAGAGGCAAAGGGCCCACGAATCGATACGGTCGGTGCTAACGTGGTTCAGTCATTTGCCACGGGCACGTATGAGACTCAGTTTTCCTTCGGCATAATTCCTCAAAGTTTCGACCGTTTCATTCGGCTATCCAGAAACTTTACCGATTACTCTGAGCTTGCCATGCCCCACGACCAGGGTGAGGTCCTGTCCACCTCCGATAACGGCTATACATATCGAGCTGGTGAGCTTGACAGGCTGATCAACGGCAAAAGGACCGATCACATTCCCGCTATCCGTCTTCTAGCGATTGCTATTTCCGGCCCATTCGCCACGGCGGAAAAAGACCTAGTTTCGGCGTCCATCGAGTTCTTTAAGTACTCAGATCCTCGCAAAACGCTTAGCGTCGAGAGGAGTGGTACCGTCGGGGTGATGAAACAGGATGCGGAAACAGTTGCTAGATTCGAGCTGACACAAGGGTGACAACCATATGGACTCCCCCAAAAACAAGGCGGTGGCGTACTGGACGTGTATTGCCTACTCCAGCATTCTCATGATGAGCACCAATGTCGCGTCTGCGGTTTATCCGGTATACAAGTCAATGAGTATCTTGAATCAATTTCAAATCACATTGGTCTTTGCCGCCTACATCTTTGGGCTCCTACCATCCCTGATGATTTCCTCTTGGATGAGGAGTGGCAAAGGGCTTCGACAGACATTGCTCATTGCCCTTCTCGCGGCGCTCTTAGGCGTCGTGATCATGGGCATTGGTGCATCGTTTTCGTTTCTCATCGCCGGGCGGCTCCTGCAAGGTATCTCGGTAGGGCTCTCTGCCGGTAATCTGGGTGCGGCGCTGGTTGAGTACGAACCTGACGGGAACCATCATCGCGCCGCGTTGGCCACAGGCTTGTCGATGACACTTGGGGGAGGAAGCGCACCTATGCTTGGTGCGTGTTTCGCGCAATACACATCGCATCAGCTTATTGCACCGTATGCCTTCATATTTGTGCTGTTGCTTTTACTGGTCCCGTTCGTGCTAATGCTCCCATTCAGCAAGGAAAAACAGCTGAAGATCACATTTCCGAAGATTCCAGAAAGTGTCCGTCCGCAATTCAGAAGCTCTGCCTTCGCGGCATTTCTGACCTGGACAATACCCGCCATGTTCCTGTCCGTCATACCCGTTGTCATCGCCAACTACTTACCCTCGGGGAATCTCTTGTTCCCTGCAGCGGCAGCAGGCCTGGTGCTTATTGTCTCGGGGCTCTCCCAAGCCGCCATGCTGCGAGTATCCCCGAAAGTCAATATTTCGATAGGATCCGCTTCATTGATCGTTGCGGCAGGCCTGTTGATATTCGCCGAGCATATCGGCAGCCCAACGCTTGTCATGGCCAGCGCCTTTGTGGGTGGCTTCGGCCACGGCACGACATTCCTCGGTGCCACTCGAAGCTTGAATGCCGTAATCTCAGGCATTTCGCAGCGCCCTGAAGTTCTACTTTCCTATAATTTCGCTATCTATCTTGGGGTTGGCCTTCCAGTACTCTGCGTTGGGGTGCTGTCCAGCATCTTGACGACATCAACAGCCGTTTCTGCTTTTGGTGGCTTCGTGATGCTGCTGTCGGCATTGCTATTCTTGGGTAACAATCGCCGTCTCAAGCCAGAAAGTGCCACCGTTTTTTGATGTTGGATATTTCTGGTATGGCAATATGAACTTGAAGGAAATCCTGAAAAAGACTTCCCGATTCTGGTGAAATAGGGGTTTGGGGAGCAATGGAACCAAAAACCAACGTAAGGCTGAATTAGAGTTCATCGCTGCCGAAAACATGGGCGGTTATCCAGACTTTGTTTCGGCGAACGGCTTTTCTGTACCGCTTTTCACGCATTGGACTGCCCTGGCGTCAGGGTCTGTAAGAGTCCGACAAAACGATGGTTTTCCCAAAAGCCACAGGCACAGCAAGGGCTTGCAAGGCAAGCGCAGAGCTTAAGTGCAGTTTCGGTTCCGTTGCTCCCCAAACCCCCATTTCTCCTGCGTTCGTCGGCACGTGTCGACGTGCCATCCACAGGTTCTGCCCGAAGATCCAGCGCATTGGCAATGCACTCGAACTTCATGTTCCCTCCTCGAAAGGAACCGGACCGATATGGCAAGACCTGCCTTCCCTGCCTGGCCGGAAACTATCTTCGGCCAACGAAAGCCTTGTCGTACGCTGGGCTGGATAGCCACTTGAAATCAACGCTAGAGCATTTTTTGAAAATACGAATTCGACATACAGGGGTTGCTCTTCCTGGTCATTTCGGTTCTCCTCTCCCGCTCGGACAAGGAGACCAGAATGGCTCGAGCATACAGTGCCGATCTTCGCCGACGCGTCGTCGACGCGGCCATGGGCGGGCTGTCGGCTCGGCAGGCTGCCGAGCGATTCGACATCGGCACGGCGACGGCGATCGTCTGGGTACGGCGCTTTCGGGAAGGCGGGGAGCTCGTCGCCCGCCGACAGGGCAAGCCCCGGGGCTTGCGGCTCGATCCCCATGCGCACTACCTGCTCGGCCTGCTCGAGCAAACCCCCGACCTGACGCTGGCCGAGCTCGCCGCAACCCTCGAGCGGGAGCGCGGTATTCGGGTCAGCCTGGCGACGGTATGGACGTTTCTCGACCGGCACGGCATGACGTTCAAAAAAAGACCGCGCATGCGGCCGAGCAGCAGCGGCCGGACGTCCAGGCAGCGCGACAGGAGTGGCTCGAGGAACAACCCGGCTTCGACTGGCGCAAGCTGATCTTCGTCGACGAAACCGCCGCCGCGACCAACCTGGCCCGCCTACGAGGCTGGGCCCCTCGCGGCGAGCGCTGCCTGGCCGCGGTCCCTCACGGTCACTGGAAAACCACGACCTTTACCGCCGGCCTGCGCGTGGATGGGCTAACTGCTCCGCTGGTGCTCGACGGCGCCATGAACGGCCCGGCCTTCCTGGCCTATGTCGAGCAGGTCCTGGTTCCCGAGCTGACGCCCGGCGATATCGTGGTGATGGACAACCTGCCAGCCCACAAGGTGGCGGGGGTACGCCAGGCCATTCGTCGCGTACGGCCGTCCGCTGCTGGTCGCGATGCGCCGCCCGCACCCGAACCGCGGCAAAGCAACCGGACAGTGCCGTGTTGCTGCCCTGCCGCCAGGTGACGGTACGATAAGCACTGGCCGGCAGAGCGAGCGCCAGCGCCTTCACGCTGACCGGCCGATGTTCGGCATCCCGCCGCCGCAGTCGGGGTTTGCGTCCCACGCCCTTCCACGGTTCCGGGGGCAGAGGCGCCTTGCCTTCCGGCCAGACGCTCGTCGTTCCCTGCACGCCGACGGCGTAGACCAGCCCCAACTCGGTCAGCCCATCGCGAAACCCCGTATCGTTGCCGTAGCCGGCATCGGCCAACACAGCACCCCGCGCAATCCCGGCAGTCAGGGCGGCCTTGAGCTGTTCCAGTGCAATCGTGGGCTTGGTCTGGAATCCAATCCCTTCCGGCACACCGGCCCGGGTGCGCCGCGCCGTATCCGCCGCCCAATCCTCGGGCAGATACAGCCGCCAGGCCATGGGAAGACTCGCCCTCTGGGTAGCCAGCGTCAGACTCACGGCAATCTGGCAATTGTCCCGCTTGCCCAGTTGGCCACAGTACTGGCGCGCCACACCGACCGAGTGCTTGCCCTGCTTCGGAAAGCCCGTGTCGTCGACGATCCAGTAGCACTCGGTGCCGCCCTCGCGCAGCAGCGCCGGCTCCACCCAGGCCCGCACACGCTCGAGCAATCCCTCGTCCGACCAGTCGGATTTGGCGACGAAATGATGCAGTGACTGGTGGCGTGCCCGCACGGTATGGGGATCGACTGCTGCGGCCAGCGGCTCGACGCTCTTTCGTGCCAGCGGCAACATCAATCCCTGGCAATACCCACGCAGACCTTCATGCCGGTCCACGTGGCCCAGGGAATCGCACAGATGATCAAGGTAAGCTTCGAAGCGCTGTTCCATCCGTTATCCGTTCTCTCGTGGAATCCAATCGGCTGTTGGGATGAACGTATTCTCCTTGATTTTCTATGACACAGTAAGATTACCTGGGGTTGAGGAACTCCAAGATGTCGGCCAGTTTGTCGACAATACGGCATTGCCGTATGATCTAGCCATGTACACCATCATCGAAACCGAAATCTTCAAGCGCTACGCCGAGTCGATCTGGGATGACGGTGAGCGGGAAGCCTTCATCGTCTGGCTAGCGACAAACCCGCTGGCTGGCGATGTAATTCCCGGCAGTGGCGGGTTGCGCAAGGTGCGCTGGTCCCGTTCCGGTATGGGCAAGCGAGGTGGCACCCGCATCATCTACTACAACACCCTACCGGAAGGGCAGATCTGGTTGCTCATCGCCTACACCAAGGCCAAGTTCGACACCCTGCCCACCGCCTTCCTGAAACAACTGAAAGAGGCGATCACCGATGGATAAAGAGCTTGAGCAATTCCAGGCGGACCTGCTCCAGTCCGTACGCCTGATGAAAGCCGGCAAGGCGGTGCGGATCACCCACGTCAAACTCACCCCAGCCGCCGAAGCCCGTGCCAAGGTCGGTCTGTCGCAGAATGCCTTTGCCGAGCTGCTCGGCGTCAGCTTACGCACTGTGCAGGACTGGGAGCAGGGCCGGCGGAAGTCCACCGGCGCCGCACAGACCCTCCTGCGCATAGCAGCACAGCATCCTGAGGCCCTGGGGGCGTTTGTGGGAGGGGGCGAAAACCTACGCTAAGCCGAGGACACGCTTCCCATAGTCTCTGAGTTCGCCCTTTGGGCCGACGTAGCGATAGAGGGTTACGCGCTTGATCCCGAGTTCCTTGCACAGATCGGAAACGGAAGTGTTGCGCTGCGACATGGCAGCTTGCGCGAGACGCACCTGCGCTTTGGTAAGCGAGAATTTTCGCCCGCCTTTGCGACCGCGAGCTCTTGCGGCGGCGAGACCGGCCATTGTGCGTTCTCGGATCAGATTCCGCTCGAACTCGGCTAAGGTCGCGAAGATTCCAAACACCATGCGGCCGGATGCGGTCGTGGTATCGATCTGAGCACCCTTTCCGGTCAGCACACGCAGGCTGATATTGCGATCTGACAGATCCTTCACGGTGTTGACCAGATGGGCGAGCGACCGCCCAAGGCGATCGGGTTTCCAGACCACCAGCACATCGCCAGCGCGCAAGGCTTTGAAGCAGGTGGTCAGCCCGGACCGATCATCGCAGCCACCGGAAGCGCGATCCTCATAGATGTTGTCCTGTTCGACGCCAGAGGCGCGCAGGGCGTCGTGCTGTAGGTCTAGGGACTGGGAACCATCAGCTTTGGAGACGCGGGCGTATCCGATCAGCATGTTTCTTAAACGTTGGTTTGAGACGGCAGCGCTGGCTGCGAATGCTTTGTTCGCTGAACACGTATCTTAACCAGCTTCATAAACAAAGCGTCTTGAATGCCATCTAATTCAATTTTGAAAAAGGAGCATGGATGCCGCGCCGCGTCACTCTAACCGATCGACAGAAGGATGCGCTGTTGCGCCTGCCAACCTCACAGGCGGACTTGCTCAAACACTATACGCTAAGCGATGACGATCTCGGGCATATCAGGCAGCGGCGGCGCGCCCACAACAGGTTCGGCTTCGCCCTGCAATTGTGCGTTCTGCGCTATCCCGGTCGAGTGCTGGCATCGGGCGAGCTGATTCCCGCAGAGGTCGTCGAATTTATCGGAGCGCAGCTTGGCCTGCATGCCGACGATCTCGTTGACTATGCCGCACGCGAGGAGACACGGCACGAGCATCTTGCCGAGTTGCGGATGCTCTACGGCTTCCGCACCTTCTCCGGCCGTAGCGCGTGCGAACTGAAGGAATGGTTGTTTCGAGAAGCCGAGTTGGCGGTATCGAATGAGGACATTGCCCGCCGCTTTGTGGCTGAGTGCCGTCGCACCCGCACGGTTCTTCCTGCGACATCCACGATCGAGCGGCTTTGCGCCGCGGCTCTGGTCGATGCCGAGCGGCGGATCGAGACGAGGATCGCCAGTCGCTTATCGATGCCGACTCTGGAACAGTTACTGGCATTGCTCGAGGAGACGGCTGACGGTCGGGTGACTCGCTTCGTGTGGCTGCGGCAGTTCGAGCCGGGCTCAAACTCTTCGTCGGCCAAGCGGCTGCTCGATCGGCTTGAATACCTGCAATGTGTCGATCTCCCCGAGGATCTGCTGGCCAGCGTTCCTGCCCATCGGGTGACACGCTTGCGCAGGCAGGGCGAGCGGTATTATGCCGACGGCATGCGTGATCTCCCGGGGGACAGGCGGCTTGCAATTCTGGCCGTTTGCGCATCGGAATGGCAGGCGATGCTCGCCGATGCTGTGGTCGAAACCCATGACCGGATCGTTGGCCGTCTCTACCGGGCGTCGGAACGGATTTGCCAGGCGAGAGTCGCTGAAGAAGCGAGCGCAGTGCGCGACACTTTGAAATCTTTCGCGCAAATCGGTGGAGCCTTGGTCGATGCGCAGGATGATGGCCAGCCGCTGGACGACGTCATTGCGAGTGGATCAGGTTGGGATGGCTTCAAAACCCTAGTTGCGATGGCAACCAGGCTGACCGCCACCATAGCGGACGATCTGCTCAATCATGTGCTCGACGGCTACCGATACGCTCCTCGCATGCTGCGACTGCTTGATCTCCGGGCTGCGCCAGTCGCGTTGCCGCTTTTGGAAGCGGTAACGGCCCTGCGCATCGGTTCGAACGATGCCGTGCATACTGGGCTTCCTGCGGCCAAGCTCGAAGTGGCATCGTCATCTTCGTGCCCAAACGGCTGGCGACACTCGCCTCTGGGAGATCGCGGTGCTGTTTCATCTGCGCGATGCATTCCGCTCTGGGGATGTTTGGCTGGCCAGATCCCGGCGCTATGGCGATCTGAAACACGCACTCGTTCCGGCGCAAGCCGTGGCAGAAAGCAGCCGTCTCGCCGTGCCATTGCGGCCGGAGGAATGGCTGGCAGACCGGCAAGCTCGCCTTGATATCCGGTTGCGCGAGCTAGAGCATTTTTACCTTACCCCGATTCATATCCGGCGGCCTCGAAGGAGTGCCTGCAGTCCTGTGCAGAGAACTGCCCGATCGCCTCGCCAATGCTCTGCCACAGCTGCGGCACGGTCTGCGCCGCCGCCTTTCTCAGCAGTGCCTTGAACTTGGGGAAGGCCATCTCGATCAGGTTCAGGTCGGGGCTATAGGGTGGCAGGTAGCGCAGTGTAGCTCCTGCGCCTTCGATGGCCTGGCGTACCCCCGCCACCTTGTGGGCCGGCGGGTTGTCCATCACCACGATATCGCCGGGCATCAGCTCGGGTACCAGAACCTGCCCGACATAGGCCAAAAAGACCGGGCCGTTCATGGCGCCATCGAGCACCAGCGGTGCGCTCAGGCCATCCAGCCGCAGGCCGACGGTAACCTTCGAGGTGAAGAAGCGCGCCGCCCGCGAAGGTCGCAACCCGCAGATAGGGACCGCGATCCAGATCGCTGCCGCCAAGCTGCCGGGCTTCAAGCCAGGCAAGGGCCTGAAAGACGCCCTGAACTGATTCCCTGCCGGCGCTCACCCTGCATTGAGTGCTGGCGCCCAGCCGGGGACATGCATCCCTGGATGGGAAGGACGGGCTTGAACAGAAAGGGCCAGGCGGGCGAGAAAGGTCGGTTACCACTCTGGCTGCGACCCCATGATATTGAAGTGTTGAAGCGCTCACGCGTTGAAGTAATGAAGTATTGAAGCCAATGCGTATTGAAGCGTTCATGTGGCCCAATAAACCGAGCCGATATTTTTCGGCTCGATTCGGTAGGGGGCGAGCACCGGTGCATCATTGGCTCCGGACTGACTTGGAAACAAGGGCGAGGCCGGAAAATGGCGGCAGAACGCCCTCCTATGCCTCCGGTGCCACGTCGGCTCCAGTGGAGGGGCGGAATATTTCCTTGAACACCAGCAGCAGATCCAAGACAAGGGCCAGGCCAATCGCGCCCATGGCGACGGAGAACAGCAGCGCGTACTGGCCATGGCTGGCGGAGAATAGCGCCGAATAGGCGTAGCCGGCCAGGGCCTGGAAGCTCGCGAAGGACACGGTGGCACGGCTCCAGGTGGCGTTCTGCTGGTGGTGGTCGGCAACCAGTTGGTGTACGCGGGCCAGCGCCAGCGGCACTATGCCAGGCGGAAACGATCCGATCACCAGCGCCACGACGGCCAGCAGGCGCAGGTCGGCGACCGTCACCAGTACCGCGAGAGCGCCGGCCTGGGTCAGCAATACCAGGCGGATTGCCGAGAGCGCGCCCAGGCGGTCGGCCAGGAAACCGTACACCACCGGCCCGACGATGGCGCCCACCCCGTACAGCGTCCAGATCAGCGCGCCGCTGTGGTTGCCGGCACCGAGGCCGCGGCTGACGTAATCGACCAGGAACATCATCGGTGCCACCAGCCCGGCGGCCATCAGGGCGTACTGGGCGAACAGCACGTAGAGGCCCGCCGAGCTACGCATGTCGGCGGCGCTCGAGCTGGCCGGCGCATGCGGGCTCTCCTGAGGCCAGCCGAACCAACTGGTGGCGGTCAGCAGCAGCGCCACCCCGCCCAGACCCAGCCAGGCCTGCGACAGGCCGAAGGAGAGCAGGAACGGCACCAGGCTGCCCGAGCCGGCGATGCCCAGGCCGACGCCGAGGAAGATTGCACCGCTGGCCAGGCCGCGACGGTTCGGCGCGACATGCGGCAGGATGGCGCTTGCCGCGAGTACCATGATCACTCCGCCGGCGATGCCGGACAGCAGCCGCCAGCCGAAAAACCAGGCCATGGACAGTGGTACGGCGCAGGCGAAGAACGACAGGGCCACTAGTACCATCATGGCGCGCAGCACCCCGGTGCTCGACGCGCGGGCGGCGAGCGGCCGTCCTCCCAGCGCTCCGATGAGGTAGCCGGCGAGATTGGCCGCCCCCAGGTAGACAACTGCCGACGGGGAGAACCAGTGCGCGTCGATCAGCGCGGACACCAAGGGGGTGTAGGCGAAGCGGGCGAGGCCAATGCCGACCAGGCTGGCGCACAGGCCGGCCCAGATCGGTAGCCATGGGGAGGTGCGGTTGGCTGTGAAGCTGGAGCATTCGGCATTCATGATGACCCCTTGCGTCTGTCGAGAAGCGCTGTTCGGTAGCGATGGGGGGAATCATAGAAGCGCCGAGCAGTGAAATAATGCAGCGAGTTTCATTCGTACAGATGCAGATTTGCATCACAGGGGGATCGACATGAACTGGGACGATACGCGGATCTTTCTCGCCCTGTGCCGCGAGCAGACCTTGCGGAGCGCGGCCCGGTCGCTGGGCGTCGACCAGGCCACCGTCGGGCGCCGTCTGGCCTCCCTGGAGCACGCCCTGGGCGCTACCCTTTTCCTGCGCACCTCCGGCGGCTACAGCTTGACGGCCGCTGGCGAAGTGGCGATGGCCGCAGCGCTGAACATGGAGGCCTCGGCCGCCGAGCTGCAGCGGCAGATCCTTGGCATGGACGACCGCATGAGCGGCGTAGTGCGGGTCACCACCACTGACTCGTTCGCCATCGACTTCGTCATCCCGGCGATCGCCCGTCTGCACCGGGCGCAGCCCGGCATCGAGGTGCAACTGCAGGCCTCGACCCAGATGCTCAACCTGAGCAAGCGCGAAGCGGACATCGCGGTGCGCACCCTCAAGCCGGAGAATCCCGATCTGATCGTGCGCCGCGTCGCGCGCTGGAGCAGTGCCATCTTCGCCTCGGCGGACTACGTGCAAGCCCGCGGTGTGCCCGAGCCCGGCACGGCGTTCGCCGGGCATGACCTAGTGCTCTATCAGCCGTATCTGGACAGCGGCAAGGAGGTGACGCTGGGGTCCGAACCGATTACCCATGGCCGCATCGCCATGACCTGCACCTCTGGCTTGCTAGTACGCCGCGCGCTGGTCAACGGCCTGGGCATCGGCGAGATCCCGCTACCGTTCGGCGCGGCCGACGGCCTGGTGCGTCTGTGGCCCGCGCGCGAATGCCCGCCCTACGACATCTGGCTGGTGACCCACAAGGACGTGCGCCATACGGCCAGGGTCCGTGCGGTCATCGACATCATCGCCAAAGCATTCGCTTCAGTATCCGGTTGACCCTTCGTCACCCGGCTGCCAGCTATACCGGATCGAGGCAGAAAATATCGGCTGGGTTTATCGGGATAGACAGAAGGAGTGGTGATCCTTTGAGGTGAACGACCGCTGGGTTGTCTCAAGTCCAGTGGCCGGGAATTATCGTGGTGCGCTCGAGTTCGCTACGCATCTGGGCCGCCTCCTCGCCTCTGGCCTGAGCCTTCGCCAGTTCGTCCCGCAGCTGCTTCAGCTCGGCGGTGTACTGCTCGCGGGCCATTCGGACCGCCTGTTTGGTGGCGCTCAGACGCTCCTGGAGCTGGGCCAGCTCGACAGCCTAGCTCTGGCGTTGCACAAGCCCCTCCGTCAACTGCGCCTAGGTCGCCGCCAGCTCGCCCTTTGCGCCGTCCAACTGGTGTTCCAGGTCCTCGACGGTCTGCGCCGCGTCGGCTAGCTCCCACTCGGCCTGTTCGCGCTGCTCGCCGGCGGCCCGGACCACCTCGCCTACCCGCCGTTCGGCCGCCTTCACCGCCTTGTCGTTCAGCTCGACCGCCAGGGTCGCCAGGCGCTCGGTCAGCACCCGGGTGACGGTCGCCAGTTCCTCGGCCACCTCCATCGGCAGTTCGGCCACCGGCTTGGCCTCGGCGACGGACGAACGGGCCAGGTGATCATCCCAGCCCTGTTTCAGTCGGGTGGGGTTGCCGCCGCCGACCCTTTGCCGCAAGGCGAAGCCGGTGACGTTGCGGCTGGTGTCCTGATCGGCGGGGCGCATGGCGATCGCTCTCCAATCGGCTGAGGTTGTGCTCGGCATAGATAACAAATAAACAAACAATTAAAGGTGAAATCGGCACGCCCAATGCCGGCATCTGCTCTTCGATCTGCCGGCGGTCTTCGGCAAGCACGTCGTGGACGGCTGTGCCCAGCCCGGCAGGGCTCGAGCCCATGGGGCGCACCCGCAACGAAATTGGGGTATCCGGGGAAAGCTGTTGCTCGCATCCGCCAGCCACCGCAGAAGCGGTGCCTTGATCAGGACTGGTTGCGTCTGTCCCGATCGGACCTCCTAAACAGCCCGCACGGCTGCGGGCTGTTGACGAGCACCGGTGTTGCAACTATTTTTAGTTGCAATAGTAGGCGCCATGTCCAAGAACGAAAAAACTGCTGGCCAAGCTGCTCAACGAGCGAGCCAGCTTTACCTGGCAGGAGCTGGTGACGCTGCTGAGCTGGCTGGGCTATCGGCAGCTGGAGGGCACCGGGAGCCGGGTCAAGTTCGACAACGGCGACCCGCAGGCGCTGATAAACCTGCACAGGCCGCCCCCAGGCAACGAGCTGAAGACATACGTCCGACGCCAGATAATCGAGCATCTCAAGGTTGGGGGACTGTCCCGTGAACAACTTGCTGCAACACCGGGGCTACTACGGCTCCATCGAAGCCAGCACCGAGGACAACTGCCTGTTCGGCAAGCTGCTCTTCATTCGCGCGCTGGTCAACTACGAAGGCGAGACGGTGGCCAAGTTGCAGGCCGCCTTCCGCGAAGCAGTGAACGACTACCTGGCCACCTGCCAAGAGCAGGGGCAAAAGCCGGAAGTTCCCTGCAAGGGCTCATTCAATGTGCGGATCGGCCACGATCTGCATCTGGCAGCAAGCGTGGCGGCCAATCGGCATCGCATGAGCCTGAACGACCTCACCCGACAAGCGCTGAGCGAGTACCTGCAGCATCACGGCTGAGGTGGAAGCGAAGGATATTCGCGAACGAATCCAACAACAGGATTTCCCGAATACCCCGAAATTGCTCGGTTGATTGGGCCGGCAAGCGCCAGCCCAGAAGGGGAGTCACTCGAAAGAGGTTTGGGTTTGTGCGTAGGCCAGGATCTTCTGGCGTATCCGTTGGGTTTGAGCCTCGCCGGCAGCAGTTCTGGCCGCCAACGCCCCATTCAGTTGGTCGACGAAATAGGCCAGGTTGGCGGGGGTTTTCGGCCCCCAGAAGGCATGCCATCGGGCCTTGCATTGCGCCTGAAGCGCGGGCGCCAGTGCGTAGTAATCCTTGCGAACCTTGCACCACTGCCTTGCATACAGGTCACGCATCCTCTGCTCACAGCGTTGGTTTCGCTCGTCTCTGAGCCGCTTTTCTGCGTCCCAGGAGTGCTGCTCCTGGGCGATCTGATCGGCGAACAGCGGCATAGACTGTTGTTCGCGGAGCTGCTTGCAATTGAAAGCGGCCTGCTTGCGGGAGGTGTAATTGATCGCCTCGTGGCACTCTTCGCGCTTGAATTGCATGACAGGTTTCCTCGGAGTTGCTGACGGGATAGCTGGGTGGCGGCTGCTTGTCACCGGCCAGTCGTCAGGGGGACCTCCCCCAGTACGCACCAGGCGATTTCGGCGTGATCGCTGCTCAGGCGGCCGATGATTACGCTTTCCACTCGTCCGGATCGGGAATGCAGAGGCCGTCTTCGTTGGTGAGGCGCAGTATGCTTCCGTCCGGCAGGGGCAGATCCAGCGCCGTGCAGTTGCCGCCGGTCTAGAGCGTGTTATGAACTTGGTGCCGGTGAAGCTATCGTAGTTGGATGAAGCCCGCACGCCCTTACCCGACAGACGTTTCTGATGAAGAATGGGCCTTCGCTGCGCCCTACCTGACCCTGATGGATCCGCGAGCGCCGCAGCGCAGGTACGATCTGCGCCTGATGTTCAACGCGTTGCGCTGGATGGCCCGGGCTGGTGCTCCCTGGCGACTGATTCCCAACGACTTTCCGCCGTGGGAGGCGGTTTACCAACAGACTCAACGGTGGCTGCAGGCCGGCTGCTTCGAAGCCATGGTCAACGATCTGCGCTCGGTGTTGCGTGTCGCTCAAGGCAAGCAGGGCCAACCCAGCGCCGTGATCCTGGACGGCCGCACCTTGCAGTCCACTTGCGAGAGCGGGCCACGAGCCGGTTATGACGGCTATAAACGTAAGAAGGGCAGCAAGGTGCACATGGCGGTGGACACGCTCGGCCACCTGCTGGCGGTCCACGTCACACCAGCCAATGAGCAGGAGCGTGCCCAGGTGCGATCGCTGGCACAGCAAGTCCAGCAGGCCACGGGCCAGACGGTGAAGCTCGCCTTCGTGGACCAGGGCTACACCGGTCATGATCCGGCGCAAGCGGCCCAGGAAGAAGGCATCCAACTGCACGTGGTGAAACTGTCTGAAGCCAAGAAAGGCTTCGTGCTTCTGCCGCGCCGCTGGGTCGTGGAGCGCAGCTTCGGCTGGGTCAATCGGTTCCGGCGCCTGGCTCGCGACTACGAGCGCCTACCGGAAACTTGGCTGGCTTGCACTTCGTCGTCTTCACCATCCTCATGCTCGGCAATGCCGCATCTCTTCTTCAAAGTTCATAACACGCTCTAGACCTTCTTGAAGCCATAGGCGGCCATAGGGTCCGCCTCGAAGCAGCTGCAGGGGGAGCGGTAGGGATTGCGGATCTCGACGCCCTCGTGCTGGAACGCCAGTAGGGCAGGATCGTAGAGGGCCTTATCGTTCCGGCCAGATTCGGTGATCAGGTACATGGTTTCGATTCCTCGTGATGGGCAGCCACTTGCTGCAGGCCTTCACGCTGCTATGGTCTCGGGAGAACCCAAATCGGCTGTCGCTTGCCCGGCCCGGAGGGCGGGCTTAAAGTGGCTTGCGCCTGGGCAATGAGCCTGCCCGGCGGGAAAGATTGTCCTTACTCGCCGCCGGCGGGCTCCGATACCGACAGTGACTTGAACACCACCTCGCGCTCGAAGGTGCCCAGGAAGGCGGACCACTCCTCCATCAGCGTCCGGCGCTTGTCGAGCAGATCGCCGCGGTTGTAGGCCGCTTCCACCTTGCTCTCCAGCGTGTGCGCCAGCGCCATCTCGCAGACCTCTCGCGGATGGTTGGTCTGCTCGGCGGCCCAGGTCCGGAAGGTCGAGCGGAAGCCGTGGGGCACGCAATTCTCGGCCCCGGCGGCATCGAGCACGCGGCGCAAGGCATTGCTCGGCAGGGGGCCGCTGCGCCGCGCATTGGGAAACACATACTCCCGGTGATTGTCCAGCACCTGCTCCAGGACCTCGAGCATGGCCTCGGTGAGCGGTACCCGGTGAGCGCGCTTGGCCTTCATCCGCTGCGCCGGGATGGTCCAGATCCTGGCCTCCCGATCGAACTCCTCCCAGCGGGCGCCGCACACCTCGCCGCTGCGGGTCGCCGTGAGGATCAGCAGTTCACAGGCACGGGCTGCCAGGCCCGGCAGCCGGTCGAGCTGGTGCAGTAGCGCCGGCACCTGCTCGGCCGGCAGGGCCGGGAACGGCAGGGTGCTGCGCTTGTGGCGCGGCAGGAGCTTGTCGAGGTGGCCACGCCAGCGCGCCGGGTTCTCCCCCGTGCGCAGCTGTCGAGCCTTGGCGGCATCGAGGATCAGCTCGATGCGGTTGCGCACCCGAGTGGCAGTGACCGGCGTCGTCGACCAGATTGGCGCCAGCACATCGAGCACCTGGTCGGTGTCGATCTGTTCCACCGGCAGCTCGCCGATCCGCGGGTAGACGTGGGTGCTCAGGCTGTTGCGCCATTGCACCGCATGGCGTGGGCTCCAGGACGGGGCATGGGTGCGGAGGAACAGCTCGGCCTCGGCCCTGAAGGTCGTGCCCTTGCGCCGGTTCGCCCGTGCCTCGTGCTGCAGCTGGTGACGCTTGCCGAGCGGGTCGAGGCCCTGGGCCAATTCCAGGCGCGCTTTATCCGCGGCCAGTCGGGCATCGCGCAGCGAGACCGCCGGGAAGGAACCCAGCCCCATATCGCGGCGGTCACTCTGGAAGCTGTAGCGGAACACCCAGCTTTTCGTCCCGCTGGCGGTGATTTTCAGGAACAGTCCCCGGCCATCCTGGTAGGTGCCGGGCGTGGTGGTTTCCTTGACGAGTTTCGGCGTCAGTTTGCTCATGGCGTTTCAACCGGGCTGGTGGGCGATGGCATCGGTGTAGCGGGTTCGCAGGGGAAATCTACGGGTGGCTGGCACAGATTACAGCGTACTGTATGCAGATCGTTTATCCTCGTACAAATCGCCTGTAGACCGCAGTAATTAGGAACTCTACCCGATACCTGCAGGCCAGCCCCACAGGTTTCCCCACAGTAAAATTCCCCCGGCGATGCCGGTGCAAGCAGGGCTCCCAGCCAGGGGAAGGTGTAGGCCTCCCGATCAGTGTGATGGGCATTGGCCGAGGGCGCGGCCGATGCGAAGCGCCACCCAGGCCCAGTAGTCGAGCACCGTGTCCTCCTCGCTAATGGAGAATGCCCAAGTCGTCTTGTTGAATAGCGGATGCTCGCTTTTTCCAGCCTGGCGAGATTTATCTTCCAACTGCTCGGTACTCAGGCTGGCCTCTTCTCGATACGGAAAGATTAACTCTGCCTCGTTTGGAAGTTTCCTCTCACCGATACGGAAGGCGAGCCAGGCCGGATTGACCTGGACAAATCGGGCAATCTTTTCGATATCTGAGAGAAAGGGTTGAGTTGAACCATTGGCGTAGTTGGCGAGCAACTTCTCGGGAATACCCGTACCGATGGAAATATCATGCGGAGTGTAGCAAGAACCATAAATATAGGCCTTCAGACGACTGGCAAAACCCGAGCTTGAGTAACTATTAATGAGGATTGGATTCATTTTAAAGCCCTCGCTGTCCGTGCGAGTTTAGTTTTGGGGGCTGATGAGAAAACCCAACTTTCTTGTTTGCTCAGCCCCCGCAGTTATTATTGAACTCCGCAGAAAACTTTCCCGCTGGTGCAAACTTTCTCGACAGAAAATATCTCTTCCGATCCTGAGTGATCTTAAGCAGTTTCAGGCGCAGGTTCCGGTCTTTTACAGTGGCGCCGTTGGAGTGCAGTTCCACAGCAGCAGCGCCTCGTAGTCTTCGACGCCTTGCGCTGCCGGCAGGCGTTCGAGGACGTGGCGCAGCCAGGCGTAGGGCTCCTGCCCGTTGGAGCCAGCTCCTGCAAGCAGATTCCGGGAGGCCTACTCCTATCTTTGATACAGCATCGCTGGCTGACGCCAGCGTTCGTGACACACCCCAGTACAGGATCTTTACCCGGTTGCGCGCCCGGTTGGTCGATGAAAGTTCGATACTGGTAAGAAATGGCGAATCAACCAAGCCCCAAGTCATGCACGTTGCACCGTGAGGTGCAGGGTGAAGTGAACCGCCCCGGGTTTCCCGGAGGCTCCAACTCTTGAGAGGATGGAGCCATGAAGACAGCAACGAAGTATTCCCCTGAAGTCCGGCAGCGGGCGGTTCGTATGGTGCTCGAGCATCAGGACGAGCACGAGTCGCAGTGGGCGGCGATTAATTCCATCGCTGCGAAGATCGGCTGCACAGCCGAGACGCTGCGCCGCTGGGTGAGACAGGCCGAGCGCGATACTGGACTGCGTGAGGGATAGACGACGCCAGAGCGTGAACGGATCAAGGCGCTCGAGCGGGAGGTGCGTGAGCTGCGCCAAGCCAACGAGATCCTGCGCAAGGCCTCAGCCTATTTTGCCCAGGCGGAGCTCGACCGCCGCTTCAAGCCATGAAGGCATTCATCGATGAGCACCGCGAGCTTTACGGGGTCGAGCCGATCTGCAAGGTATTGCCGATCGCCCCATCGACGTACCGCCAACATGCCGCTCGGCGCACCGAGCCCAGCCGGCTATCGCTCCGTGCGCAGCGTGACGGGCATCTGCGCAGGCATATCCAGCGGGTCTGGGAGGAGAACTTCCAGGTCTACGGGGCACGCAAGGTCTGGCGGCAGTTGCGGCGCGAAGGCATTGCCGTGGCCCGCTGCACGGTGGAACGCCTGATGCGGCAGATGAGGCTGCACGGCGCGGTACGCGGCAAGCCGGTCAAGACTACGGTCAGCGACAAGGCTGCGTCCTGTCCGCTGGACCGGGTGAATCGGCAGTTCCGAGCCGAGCGTCCGAACGCGCTGTGGGTGTCGGACTTCACGTATGTCTCCACTTGGCAGGGCTTCGTCTATGTCGCTTTTGTCATCGACGTGTTCGCCCGGCGCATCGTCGGCTGGAGGGTGTCCAGCTCGGCCCTTACCGAGTTCGTGCTGGATGCGCTGGATCAGGCCCTGTATGTACGTCGACCCGCCAGCCACGCTGGGCTGATCCACCATAGCGATCGCGGGGTGCAGTACGTATCGATCCGCTATACCGAGCGCCTGGCCGAGGCTGGTATCGAGCCGTCCGTAGGTAGCGTGGGCGACTCTTATGACAATGCCCTGGCCGAGACCATCAACGGACTCTACAAGGCCGAGGTGATCCATCGCCAGTCCTGGAAGAACCGCGAGGCGGTGGAACTGGCCACGCTGGCCTGGGTGGACTGGTTCAACCACCGGCGGCTGCTGGAGCCGATCGGCAACGTACCTCCGGCCGAGGCCGAAGCGGCTTATTATCGCCAACTCGACGAGTCCGCCATGGTGGCGTGACTCACACCAATGAGCCTCCGGAATTCCCGGGGCGGTTCAGCCCGTGCGGTCCTGGCCTGCGTGAGTTTTATGTGCACCAACAAAGATCTGTCGCAATAGCGCCGTCTGGTAAGCTGAGCGCTAGCCCGCGTGCTCAAGCACGTTTGCATTATCCGCTTGAGGTCATGCTTACCTGCGTGCGCTGCTACGTCGCCTACCCATTGAGCCTGCAACATCTCGAGGAAATGATGGCCGAGCGCGACGTGTCGGTCGACCACTCGACGCTGCATCGCTGGGCACTCAAGCGGCTACCCGCGCTGGAAAAGACGTTTTATCGACGTCAGCAGGCGGTCAGCACGAGTTAGCGCATGGACGAGACCTACATCAAGGTCCGTGGCTGAGTGATCCCCACAAAATCACCGCAGTTCCCGCGCTTGCCGGTGGACCTCCTGCCGCAGGGCCAACTCCAGCTCCCGCAGCCTCTCTCGGGAAATGTCTCAAGTGCGTGCATACTCCAGTCCCAGCCGCCACAGCCCCAGCCGATGGCTTTTCAGGTCGCGGAAACCTTCCTCGATCTGCATGCGCCGCTTGTAAATCGCTGCGACCCGCGCGGCATTCCACTGCGCCTCGGGCAGGTTGCTGGCCAGCAGCCAGGGCTCGCTTTCGCGCTGTGCGTTTTGCCGGCTGCGTTTATCCCGGGCCACGGTTCCGGTGATACGCCGGTGCTTGCGCCCCCGTGGCGCATGCTTTACCGCGTAGAGTTGGGTGGACCAGGGCGCCGAGCGCGTCATTTCGAGGCCACCGAGCCGTTTCGGCGATGCCGAGGCCAGGGCGTACAGGCTTTTCACTGGCTGCCAGGGCTGCTCGGCGAATCGGCACAGGTCGCGATTGCGCACACGGCCGACCTAATGCCAACCCATGGCTTCGACGGCCTGGAACCAGGGCCGCCGGAAACCGGCATCGGTGACCAGGATGGGCGTGCAGCCGGCTGGCAGCATCGCCGCGAGCGCCTCGAGCAGGCGTTTCTGGCAACGCGGGCAGCCCTCGCGCGGATGGACGACTTCACAGACCGGCAGCGAACGCCCGGCCAGCGGGATCGCGGCGCGCAGCAGGAACAGCGTGCCGGCGGCATCGATTGGCGACCAGTCCACCAGGATCGACGGATGCTCGAGCGACCCCAGCAGGGCGCGGAGCATGGCCCAGTAGAACACCCCCCGCTCGGCCTGCAACTGCCGGTTGCCGAGCAGGCAGTCGACCCGCTTGATCGCATGCTTGGGCCAGGCAGAGCCGGGCAGGAAGCGCCCCAGCGCGGTCAGGCTCAGGCAGCGGCCTTGCAGCAGGGCGGCCACTGCGGCCATCAGGGCTTCGAGACGGCGGGCATGGATCGTGGGGAGTGCCTTGGCGAAGGCATCGTGCAAGAATTGGACGGTCTGCATGGGTAGGGGGACATCGGTCAGTTTGGCGACAACCAACGTGCCCGCCCATGCAGGCCTCTTCAAGCCCTACCCAATTGATTTTCTTGGAAAGTTTCTGGGGATCACTCAGGGTCCGTGGGCAATGGAAGTACTGGTACCAGGCCGTCGATATAGCAGGCAACACTGTAGACGTTCTGCTCCGCGCCAAACACGACAAGGCAGCCGCTCGACGCTTCCTTGTCTGTGCGATTGCTTGCCAGGGCGAGCCAGAGACCATAACGATCGACAAAAGCGGGGCAAGCAGGGCTGCGCTGCAGGCCATCAACACTGGGCGTGACACACCGATCAGGATCCGCCAGGCCAAGTACCTGAACAACCTTGTCGAGCAAGCCCCTCGAGCGATCAAGCGGATTGTTCGGCCCATGCTCGGCTTCAAGCGCTTCCGCTGCGTCCGCTTCATCCTGGCCGGGATTGAAATCATGCACGCCATTGCCAAAGGACAAATGCACTTCGAGGGCAGCATTCGCCTATCGCCCGCGCAGCAATTTTATTCTTTGGCAGGATAATCCCAGAGCGCTATGTCCCTTCTGGGCTCTCGGTCGTTCTTATTGGGACAGAGCCGGCCTTGGTATCTTCCGGCGCGAATCGCATGAATTATCAAGGTCGATCCGATATGGCTTGCTACATTCAATGCGAGGAGAGAAAAGGAGAACATCGAGCGCCTCATTGGCACAACGGCATGACGAGCCCTTCCGATTCCAAGCTTAACCGCCGCTAGGAGCGATGAATCTCACGGTCGTACCACTGTACCGAGTCGCGAGAAGGCCACATTCCCTCCTCCAGCCGTTTTCCTTTTGAGCCGAAGCCGGCTCGGCCAGCAGCTACACATGCCAAGAACACTTTTGCCAAGGAGAGACACTAAGTATAGTAAATTTCTCTCAATCGTAAATCACGCAGCTCGTTCATTTGGTGGGTTGCGAGACCGCGCCCTCTATTCTGCAGGTGATCGCGATTGACGATGACCGTCAACTTGACGGTTACGCATGGCAGGCCCGCTCGAGCGCTTGGATGATCCAAAACTACAAAGCTCTCGCTTTTGCCAAGGCACGGTCACAGGGACAGATACAACTAGTGTGGTGAATCTCAAGTTTGATTAATTATTGTTCTGAGTTTTGCTGCGGTGTAACACAATCTGAACGGCTGAACGCCCTGTATTTATGGCTATGCTTGCCGTCGAGCTAAATTATTAATCGGCAGCACGAAAAGACAAACACAAAGCACTCGCAAGTTATCTTAAAAGAAAATATTTTGCTGCATGAGTGTCATATTGAATTGCCGGAGCAATACTCAGCACCACGATAGATCAGACTTATGCTTTTAATTGAGACTCACCACGCTAGGGGTATCTCTTTGGGGAAGAAGGGGCTTTTTCAGAGTTTCCCCAAACAATAGTTTTTCCGGTTGGTCTACAACAAGCCGATAGCGGGGAATCTTGAAGGAAATTTTCCAACTCGGCAGCGTTTCAGACAAAAGCACAGAGTAGCTGAGATTCTCCCAGCCGCTGGTATCCTTGGCGCATCATACTACGAGGAGGCCAGCCTATGAAGCTCACCCAACTTCACTTGTTATCTTGGTAGCGTTGCTTTAAAGGTAAATGTGCCCTACAGACGGTTATTATGCAGGGCCAAAAATTTGTTTTAATTCATTATAGGTAAAAAACTATGCAAACCCTTCCGGGCGCCGGACTTCTTGGGTTCGGTTTCAACATTCTCGGCTCCTATGACGTCTCATCTGCGACCAAGGCTATCCTGGTTCCACCCAGCGGAAATGGCTCAACCTACACGGACCCGTTCTCCAAGCAGCAATACACTGTGCCGAACAATGTCGTGATTGCCGAGGGAAGCGGAGACCACACTCAATCGGCCCAGGTCGTTGTTACGCGCACGCAGCAACAATTTCAGAGCTCCTTCGCGACTAAAGCGGGCGTCAGCGGCTCCTATCGCGGGTTTTCCGGCGAGTTCCGTGCGGCATTCAGCGCCGAAGCTGTTAGCGAGAGCACCTTTTGGTACTGTTTGGCATCAGGGCAGTTCGAAACCTGGAGCGTTCTCCTGCAAGAGGTTTCCTCCCCGAACATCAGCCCCGACTTCTCTTCGGATCCTGATGTCCAAGCAATGTTGGTGCAGACCAATTTCAACGCCACCAACCAGCACCTTTTCTTCCGGGTTTTCCGGAAATGGGGAACCCACTTCATCGATCAGGTAACGGTGGGAGGAGAATTTAGCTATTTCACAGCGGCAAACACTGACTACTCGTCAGACGGCATGCAGGTTGAAGCGAATTTGAGCCTGGAGTTCGAGAGCCTCTTCGTGGATGCTTCCGCGAAGTCGAGCCTCAGTTGGGATAAGCTTTCGAAACAGTGGGTTGAGAACCGCCGCACGTCCTGGTCTGCTTCGGGTGGTGACACCAGCCTTCTTCAAGCGGTCAGCCCCAGCCCAACCTTCAAAGACAACTTTGAACCTGCGTATCAGGAGTGGGTGGCATCAATCACGGCCGCTCCTGCCATCATCGGTTTTCGCTTGTCCGATCTCTCCCAACTCTTCTCTGGTGCATTGGAGCAGGCCGTAAGCGACGCTCTGAGTATCTATCTGAACCAGGGACTTTACCTTCAGGCGGAGTTCTCGCGAACAGGATTCTCTGATCCGTCTTCTTACAGCGGCCTTATACAAATCCGAAACCGGACAGTCCCAAGTAATCTTCCGCCTCAGACCCCTGGCGCCATGTATGGTGGGGCTCAAATTGCTGTGTTCGATCCCGACACCTTACAGTTGGTCGTGAATGCTGCTGCCTATAATGGCGATTACAACCGGAACGACCTGATGTGGGATCATCTCCACGCGTCAGTTCAAGGCCTGTCCGACAAACCTTACATCGTTGCGCTGACAGTGTATTCCGTTCTTGCTGTCTCAAATTTCCCGAACGCTCAAATGGCTTCGTGGCTTTCCGGTTATGGGGCAGCTATGTTCAACTGGAAGAAGTTGGCAACCATCTATTGCGGGGACGACTTCCGGGTGAATTATCTTCTTGTTGGCCAACAAGGAACCCAGCCTGGCCAAGCTGTCGAGAAATTCACCGCCAATATCGCTGCACAGGTTGGCTACCACAACTACACTCTTACCAACCTGTCCGTCCCTCTGATTCCGCCCTATGGCAGCGAGGGCCATTACACTATTGCGACGGCCACCGCGGACACAAACGATAATGCAATCACTGCCGAACAGATCCAGCCTGTAAATAATAACAACATGTGTTACTGGGATGTGGGATGGAGGCAGTGGTGGCTTCCGGGTGAAGAGACGTGCTTCGACGGAACGGCACGAATCTGCATGCCTGATGGCCAATGGAGTTTCAATGGGAACTGCTGACGCAAGAAGAAGCAAGTGCGAGACGGCTAGACCACTCCGCAAGCATCGTTTAAAGCTGCTTGCGGTCGGTCATGCGATGATGCCAACCGGGTTCGCACGGGTGCTGCATAACCTCTTGCCGTGGCTGGCCACTTATTTTGAGGTCCACCACTTCGCTCCAAACTATTCGGGTTCGGTCCCGGATCTTCCATGGCGGATCCACCCGAACCCGAATCCTCACGACGTGCACGGGGCTGAGGGGCTTCGTGACCTGGTGAGCGAGGTCCGGCCGGACGTAACCCTACTCCTACAAGATCCTTGGATAGTGCCTGTTTATCTCGGAGCCATCCGGTCTTCCGGAGTAAGTGCGAGGACGGTTGTTTACTGCCCTGTTGATGCGCCGTTCATGGATCCAACTCCCCTTCATTGGGCACGTGAGGTGGATGGCATCGTCGCCTATACAGAATTCGGCAAAAATACCTTGATTGAGGCTCTCAATTATTTGATGCCGAGCGGCGAGCAACCGTTCCTGTCTGTGATCCCGCACGGCACTGATACGGAGAGTTTCTATCCCACATGTGATGGTGTGTCAGCTCCCAATGCCATCAGTGGCCAAGCGGCCGACCTGAGGCGCGTACAGGCGCGTCGCGTCCTATACGGGAAAGACATGAGTGGGCAGTTCATCGTTTTGAACGCCAGCCGCAACCAGCCCCGTAAACGTTTGAATCTTACTATCGCCGGTTTTGCTCAGTTTGCAGCTGGCAAAGATGACGTCTGGCTCCACTTGCATACGGAGAGAAAGGGCCTAGGCTGCGATGTCGAGGCGATTGCGAAGGCACATGGCATAGGCGATCGCCTCCTGTTGCCGCCTGCGGTAACCGACCATCCCGATCTGCGGGTGCGGGATCTAAACCTTCTCTACAATGCCTGCGACGTAGGGGTTAACACCGCGAGTGGAGAAGGCTGGGGCCTTGTGTCGTTCGAGCACGCCGCAACCGGTGCAGCACAGATCGTCCCGGGACATGGCGCCTGTTGCGAGCTTTGGTTTGGGTCAGCACTTCTGCTTGACGTCGGAAAGCGAGAACCCATGGGATGCTTCCTGGAGGCAGCAGTAATCTCACCCACTTCCCTCGCCAATGCTTTGGAGCGCCTATATTCAGACAGAGGCCTGCGAGACAGGATGGCTCACGCTGCGTACGAAAACTCAACTGAAGACCGCCTGCTCTGGTCACGCATCGCGGAGCAGTGGGCGGCCTTCCTCCTCGCATGAGGGCAGGACAATGTAGATAGCAATGGCTATTTCATCGCTAGGCTCAGTAGCGGTTCACAGAGAAAACTTGTTTGGGGCCAGTGTGTCGGCGTTGCTGGCGCCGCCCTGTTACCGGCAGCACGCGCTGCACTGATCCGGGTTGGCCTCAGCCCGCCCAGCTTTCAAGCGTGCGTGGCTTTCTGCTTCTGGCTATCCATTCGTTCGATTTTGGCCAGAAGCAGGGCGGCCGCCTTGACGAGGGCGCTACGGGCGTCGCCCAGTTTCCAGCAACCCAAATTCCAAGGCTAGGAGTGGTCTGGCTCGTTCCTACGAAGGCTGAGCATCTGACGCTGCGCGAAAAGCGTATAGGCCGGAAGCTCGCCGAGGTCGTATTGGCGATCATGCGCCAGCGAAAATCCCTCGATCTTGATCTGCCGGCGGCGCTTGGCAAGCACGTCGCGGGCGGCTCTGTTGCAAAAATTCGGTTGATCGCCGAAAGAGCGCGGGTGATTTTCAGCGAGACTTTTGATGAGCGATTTTAAGTGGCGTCATTTTCAAGGCGAAGTGATCTTGTGGGCCGTGCGCTGGTATTGCCGCTATGGAGTAAGCTACCGCGACCTTGAGCAAATGATGGGCGAACGCGGTGTGTCCGTCGATCATTCCACGATCTATCGCTGGGTCCAAAAGTACGCACCGGAAATTGAAAAGCGGTTGCGTTGGCATTGGCGGCGATTGCAATCGACGAGTTGGCGCGTCGATGAGACCTAGGTGAAGGTCCATGGTAAATGGACATATCTGTATCGCGCCGTCGATAAGTTCGGCAACACGATCGATTTCTATCTGTCGCCGACGCGCAATGCCAAAGCAGCCAAACGATTTCTGGGCAAGGCTTTGAACGGCTTGAAGGAGTGAGAAAAGCCAACAGCGATCAACACCGACAAGGCGCCGACCTACGGCATCGCGATTTCGGCATTAAAGGCCGAAGGCAAGTGCCCAAAAGAGCTTGTGTACCGGCAGGTCAAATATCTGAATAACGTGGTCGAGGCCGATCACGGCAAGCTCAAACAACTGATCAGGCCAATGAGAGGTTTCAAGACGCTGAAAACCGCGTATGCGACGATCAAAGGATTCGAGGTGATGCGGGCTTTACGCAAGGGGCAGGCTGCGATTTTCAACCTGACCGACGACGTCCGTGGCGAAGCTCGTATCGTTGAACGAGCTTTTGGGATTGGGCAGAGCGCATTAACGGAATGCCGTGGCTCTGCTCGCCCGGAATCTCGAAACTCAAACCGCCTGACAATGGAGAAAGTGGGAACGTCCTTGCAATCCAAACTTTTTGCAACAGAGCCGCATCGAGGCCATCAGCCTGGACTCCAGCATCGTGAAGGTGCATCCGGATGGTACGGGCGCGCAAAAAAACGGTCCTCAAGCCCTCGGCCGCAGCCGCGGCGGCTGGAGCACCAAGCTGCATCTGGTTGCCGCGGATGATCGCAACGTCGTGACCTGGAGCCTGACGGCGGGTCAGGCTGACGATGCCCCGGAAGGCCGCCATCGTGCGGTGGAACACGGTATACCTGGAGCGAGCCACCCAGGCGCTGAGCAAGGTCGACAGCGAGCTGCTGCAATACCTGTCTCCGCTGGGCTGGGAGCACATCAACTTGACCGGCGATTATGTTTGGCGGCAGAGCCGTAGGCTGGAAGGCGGGAAGTTCAGGCTGCTACGGCAGCTCGGAAGAGCTTAGCGATTTTTTCCGAATTCTGCGGGCTCCCCAAGAAGCGGATGCGTACGACACTGCAAGCCATCTGGATAGCACTGAATCGCCGGCGACATAAGCCGATCCGAATCGTAGGTCAATGGCTCGGCAATGTGGGTGGAGGATATTTCAACTACCACGCTGTGCCGGGAACCTGATACGTCTTGACGGTTTTCAGGTGGCGGTTTGCCGTCTTTGGCAGCAAGCCCTCAAACGGCACAGCCAGCGTAACCGGCTCCAGTGGTCGCGTTATGGACGCCTTGCAGACCTCTATATACCAAGATCCAGAATTGCACATCCTTACCCTGAGGAGCGCTTCGCGTCACGTACCTGAGGCAGGAGCCGTATGCGGTAGTTCCGCACGTACAGATCTGTGCGGGGGGGCAGGTACTACCATTCCTACCGCGCCCCCCTGAAACGGGCTTTTCACCGGCTGCCAGGGTTGCTCGCCGAATCGGCACAGATCGCGATTGCGTACACGGCCGACGTAATGCCAGCCCATGGCTTCGACGGCCTGGAACCAGGGCCGCCGGAAACCGGCATCGGTGACCAGGAGGGGCGTGCAGCCGGCCGGCAGCATCGCCGCGAGCACCTCGAGCAGGCGTTTCTGGCAACGCGGGCAACCCTCGCGCGGGTGGACGACTTCGCACACCGGTAGCGAGCGTCCGGCCAGCGGGATCGCGGCCCGCAGCAGGAACACTTGCCGGCGGCATCGATCGGCGACCAGTCCACCAGGATCAAGGGATGCCTGAGCGAGCCCAGCAGAGCGCGGAGCATGACCCAGTAGAACAACCCCCGCTCGGCCTGCAACTGCCGGTTGCCAAGCAGGCGGTCGATCCGCTTGATCGCATGCCTGGGCCAGGCAGAGCCGGGCAGGAAGCGCCCCAGCGCGGTAAGGCTCAGGCAGCGGCCTTGCAGCAGGGCGGCCACCGCCGCCATCAGGGCTTCGAGACGGCGGGCATGGATCGTGGGGAGTGCCTTGGCGAAGGCGGCGTGCAAGAATTGGATGGTCTACATGAGGCTGGGGACGCTGTTTTTGTTTGGCGACAACCAACGTGCCCGTCCATGCAGGCCTCTTCAAGCCTTATCTAACTGATTTTAAGGGAAAATTTCTGGGGATTACTCAGCAACAATTCTTTAACAACGAGGCAAAAATGATGACTCAAGTAGAAGGAAACGTATCCCCGATCAGCCAATGGTATGACATGATGACCCAAATGTTTCCCGATAAACGTCTAACCTTTCTGAATTATGGCTACTTGGAAGAAGACAGCAACTTTGACTGGATCAACGAGGAGGATCTTGAGCAGAAATGCTCGGCAAATCTGATCCGAACCCTTTTGGGCGATGCTGATCTGCGCGGTAAAAAGATCCTTGAGATCGGTTCAGGAAGGGGGGGTAACTGTTCCTATCTTGCCAGGTATACCGGCGCCGCATCGGTGACCGGGCTGGACTTCTGCCCAGCGCATATCGAGTTCTGCGATCGGGTGCATCGTCTTGACGGGCTTTCTTTCATCTACGGTGACGCGATGGCTCTGCAATTTGCCGATGAAGAGTTTGATGTGGTTATCAATATCGAGTCGTCCCACTCTTACCCAGATCTTAATAGGTTTGGTGAAGAGGTGCGGCGGGTGCTGAAAAAAGAAGGCTTGTTTTTTTATGCCGATACCATGAAAGGTGCAAATAACAGTGCAATGTCCGAGCAGGATAGGATCGGAGTGGACTTTTTCACCAATGTGCTAGAGCAGCATCAGGCAATGATCCTCCACGCCAGCTTTAACGTGGAGGATCATCTAGATATCTCCGAAGGAGTGGTCAGGGCTTTTGAAAGCGAACAGGGTCATCTGAAACACCTACTCAAGACATTGGTGACTGAGAAAAAGCAGCAGAATAGCTCGCTGCCGCCCGAGGTGTGCCATGCATTCGACACCATGTTCCATTTCTTTGACGACAGCGGCGTTAAAGCCTATAAAAACGGCCACCTAGTGTACAAGCTATGGCGTCTTAAAAAATCCGCCTAGCCCTTTCAGGCTCTCTGGCGGAGAGATTCAAGCAGCTCTGGAAAGTTATCCAACTGCATCCTCCGCCAACTTTTCAGCATACAGCGACGCGCAGAATTCCGAGATCACCTCAAACACCCCAGGTTCGGTCAACAACGTCATATGGTTAGATGAGGTCACCTCAATCATCTCGAAGTTTGGCAATTGCCGTTGCCACTCTTGCCAATAGTTGGCGTGATTAAAAGCAGCAAACTCTTGGCTGTCAGTGGAGAAATAAGGCTCCAATTCTCCCATCCACAAGCCGCCGGCATTGTGGAAGTAATAACAGGCGACTTCCCCGGCCTTCAGCAATGGTAAGATCCGATAATGCTCCACTTGGTAGGCCTGCTGGATCTGCGTCACTTGCTCCATCATCTGCTGCAAACGGTCGTCGTTTATCTTCAGGCCCCGCTGCCGCGCCAGCGCCGTCAGTCGTTGCAAGTATTCCTGTTGCGATAACGATAGATCGATCTCATCCCGGTGGATCAACACCTCGGCAAAACGTTCGGGCGTCTCGCCGATAGTCATCTGCAGGGACATATTTACTGTCTGCAACAATCGGGTTTTATCGGCCAACTTGGCAGTGCGCTCACCAGTGACGTCCGGCGAGTCCAGCATCACCAGAGTCGTTACGGCTTCCCCCAGCTCCTGTAACTGCCGAGTCACCTCATAGGCCAGCATGCCACCCAGCGAATAGCCGCCGAGATCGTAGGGGCCATGGGACTGCACCGACTGAATCACCTGGACATAATAGGCCGCCATCGCCTGAATCCCCTGGAGCGGGCGGCGGTTGCTCAACCATCCCCTGGCCTGAAGCCCGAAAAACGGCCGGTCGATGTGCTGGGCCAGTTCTCGGTATATCTCACTGCTGCCCAAGGCTCCATGGAACCAGAAGATCGGTCGGCCATGGTCCACAGTATTGAGTCGCTGCAGCTCCAGGAAGCGCGCCGTCGAACTGGCGAAGAGCTCGCTGATTTCTAGTGGTAGCACTCGCCCTTTGGAACCTTCACGTTTACTGCGCTCGGTCAGTAGTTCAAGCAAGTCGTGAATGGTGACGCACTGCTGGATTTCGACTAATGCTAACCCAGGATCAATTTCCGCTTGCAGCTGCATCGCCAACTGGACCATCACGATGGAGTCGGCCCCGTAGACGCTGAGGGGCTTAGACGGCGACAATTCCTTCGGTTGCATACCCAGCAAACCAGCTAAGAGGCGCAGGCCATGTTCGACGACGGTTTCTTCGTTGTTGCCATGATAATAAATTACATTCGCCGGCATACTATCTTGGGCCTGTTGTGTAGTGCTGGCTGCCATGGCATCGTCACGCAGCGCCTTTGGAGTGTTTGATTGCTCCAGCCAGCAGCGTTTCTTATCGAACGCATAGGTAGGCAACGAGACGATTCTTACGCTATAATCAGCGGAAGTGTTTTCCGCTAGCTTGTTCCAGGGAATTTCACCGCCCTGGGTCCAGAACAGCGCCAGTTGTTGTCGCTCATCGGCAGCGATCAGGCTGCTGCTCAGCGCACTTGCGCCAGGACCGGATAATAGGCTGGTAATTGCTGTAGGCACCTCATCAATATTGCCAAAGAACAACGGCAAATTGAGTTTTTCTAGCTCGGCCATCCCCTCGCCCTGGTCTAACGTCCGCAGGATCTCGGCCAGCACATTACGTAATTCATCAATACTTTTTACCAATAATGCCAGCCGCCACTCCATCGCCTCGCGGCCATTTTGCAAGGTGTAGGCGAGATCGTTGAGTCGTAAATTTGGATAGGTATCAAGATGGCGTGCCAGCCTCGCCATACCCTGGTGTAACGAGCCGGCGCTTTTCGCCGACATCGGCACGATATAGAGAACGCCGTCCTCGACCTGCGCCACATCAGCCGCCGTTTCCTCATGCCTCTGGTATTCCTCGATGATCAGGTGGGCATTGGAGCCGCCGGCGCCAAAGGCGCTGAGGGACGCCCGGCGTGGACATTGTCGGCTAATTCCGTCTATCTCGATCACTGGCTGGAGCCAATCGCCCAGCTCGCGTTGCAGCACAAAAGGGGAGTTGCCAAAGTTCAGCTTGGGATTAAGCGGGCCGAGCAACAGAGACGGTGCCAGCTGTCGGTGTTGCAGTTGTAATACCAGCTTGCTGAGCTGGGACATGCCCGAAGCCGCCTCGGCATGGCCGATATTCGACTTGACCGAGCCGATTGCACAGGATTGATTGACAACGCCGGCTTGGCTGAAGATCTGATTCAGCGCACTCAGCTCAATGGCGTCGCCCATCGCTGAACCGTTGGCCGCCGACTCGACATAACTGATGGTGCGCGGATCAATCCCCGCTCGCTTGAAATTGCTGTCGATCAGCGCCGCCTGCGCCTTGGCGTTGGGCACCGAAAAGCCATGGGTATGGCCACCATGGTTGGTGGCGGTCGACTTGATCACCGCGAGGATTTGATCTCCATCGCGTTCGGCGTCGGTCAGAGTCTTAAGCAAAACCGCGCCGACCCCCTCCGCCGGCAGGTAACCGTCGCCATCGGCAAAGCTGCGGCTGCTGATGTGGCTGCCGAGCACCTTACCGATACTCAGGCCGATATATTTTTTCGGATGCAGCGTCAGGTTGACGCCGCCGGCGATAGCCAGCCGACAGTCGCCGTTGTGTAGAGCCTCGCTAGCGGCATGGATCGCTGAGATTGATGATGAGCACATAGTGTCTATCGCCAAGCTCGGCCCCTGAAAATCAAAGAAATAAGATACCCGGTTGGCAATCGCGCTGTAGGAGGCCACCGACACCAGCGACTCCCTGACGAGATCTGCCTCAAATGCTTGATACTGTTGGTACATCACACCGACAAACACCCCAACCTGCTGGCGATACTGCTGTTTCAACCGTTGCCTGGTGATCCCGGCGCTTTCCAATAGGTTCCAGCAAGTTTCGAGGAACAGCCGGTCGTTGGGGTTGATGATTTCCGCTTCCCGGGGCGATAGGTTGAAAAACAGCGGGTCAAAGTCCTCGATCCCGTCGAGAAAACCGCCCCATTTGCAATAGGTTTTGTCAAAACGGTCGCGTTGTTCATCAAAATAAGCCTGATGGTCCCAGCGCTCCGTGGGCACTTCGCTAATTAGGTCTTCGCCGCCGGCCAGCCTGCGCCAAAACGTCTCCAAATCTTCGGCGCCGGGGTAGCGCCCGCTTAGGCCGACGATCGCCAGTTCGCGGTTTTGGCTGGCCACTGACAATGTGTCTCGCTGTGTAGTTCGGTGGCGACGCTTGCGCTGGGATAGCTGCTCCGCACCCTCTACCTTTACCTTCTCTACGTTATTAGCGGTCGTCCGCCGATTAGCCGGTTCGCTAAGCACCAGCCGCTGCAACGCATTGCGGTGATTTTTGATAAAGTACTCGCTCAGTTCGCGCACCGTCTGATATTCGTATAACAGGGTATTGGGTAGCGAGCCAAAACTCTGTTCCAGTTTGGCGGTTAGCTCTGCGAGAATAATTGAGTCAACCCCGTATCGCTCGAAGGAGCCGTCGTTGGCGATTTTTTCCATAGGCCGCCTGAGTGTTTTCGACAGCAGTTGCTTGAAATGGCGAATCGCCGGCCCGGTCAGATCGCCGTCCGCTGACTCGCTATTGACGCTTACCGCTGGCGGAAACTCTTCGACCGGGGCTCGCGCCATCGGCGCGGCAGGCTGCTCAGCTGCTTCCGGCTCATCAAACATAACCGCTACCGGCTCATGGCACTGACCAGCGATAAACGCCTTGATCTTGGCTGTATCCCCTTCCAGAACCATCAATCGCTCAGGCACGTTGGCATTGGTAAGCGCCCGGCGTAGCAGCTCTAGGCCGCCGTGATCACTCAAAGGCTGGATGCCGGTCTGCTCAACCATCAGTTGCTCGCGTTGAGGATCGATCTGCATACCGCCGTTACGCCACAACGGCCAGTTAACCGCCACCGTGCGGCCATGGCGGCGGCCCGTGGTTATCTGGCGGTTACGCCAGCCGGCAAACTCGTCCATAAAGGCGTTGGCCAGCGCATAGTCGCCCTGGCCGGGATTGCCGATCACCGCGGAAACCGACGAGAACAATACAAAGCAGTCCAGCGCCAAGTGGGCGCTGGCCCGATCCAGATTCAGGGCTCCCGCCACCTTGGGAGTCAGCACCGCCGCCAGATCGGCCTTGCTCTTGTTGTTGAGCAGGCTGTCCCGAATAAGACCAGCGCAATGGAAGATCCCATTGATACCGCCAAGCTCCCGCTCGCATCGTACGATCAGCTCGTCGACAGCGGTCCGATCGGCCACATCCAGCGCCTCAAGCCGCACCTCAGTGCCCAGCGCTTTGATATTAGCGATCCGCCCGGCAGTTTTAGGCGACAGCTGGCCGGCTGAGCGGTTGACCAGGATCAACTTGGCGCCACGCGCTTCCCGGGCAATGGTTTCGGCCAACAACAACCCTAGACCGCCTACGCCGCCGGTCAGCAGGTAAATCCCGCCGGCGCGCCATGGCGCGATTCCGGTGGCGGCCAACGCAATTTTCCGCCAGGACGCCACCTGGCGCTGATGCCTGGTCCCGAGACCGCCCTGGTAACGAACCCGCTCATCATCCTGACGGCTATTTTTGATCAACAGCTCCGCCAACAACTCCGGTGAGTTAATCCCAGCCATCTCGATTGACTGAGCGGCAGCGATCAGCCCTTCGTTTTTGGCGGTCTTTAGCAAAGCCTGCAGCGAGGTGAAGACTGGGGCGATTAGTTGTAGTCCATTATCAGGCTCAGACAGGACCAACTGCACTAAGCTGTCCGACCGACATTCTTTCAGATAGCCAAGCAGAAAGCCGGCTAAGGATTGCAGCGCGACGGCTGGATCATCAGCAACGGCAGGCAATCGCTCGATGTTGATCTGCCGATCCTCCGTTGCCAGCTCCCGGCAGCGGTCCGCCAGTTTGTCCAGTGCAATTTGTTGATTACCCGCCAACAGGATCAATTGCCGGCTATAACGTCGCTCACCGTCCTGGCGCGGCTCTTTATCCCTCCAGACCGGTGTCATTGTCAGCGATTTAGCCTGGCCGCTATTGAGTCTTCTTGACGAAAAGCCTAGCAGACGCAGCGCCACCCTACCCTGGGCGTCGCAGAGATCCACATCCAACTTGTTGATCCGTCCCTGTTGGTGATTAGCAGCATAACGCACCCAAGCATGGCAATGATTGCTGAGTAGGTTCAGGTCACCGAAAATTACCCCGTCTAGCGCAAAGGGTGCCAGTGGCTGCCGACTGGAGTCCGGCTGAGCCGGATCCAGCAACGCCAGCCCCAACGCCGCCTGCAACGCCGAGTCGAGCAGGCCGGGAGGCAGACGCAGCGGCTCGCCACGGTCACCTGCTTCGGCAGGCTTGCAAGGCAACGTCAATTTGGCTAGCACTTGGCCATTACCAATCTGCAATTCGCTGATCCCACGGAAGTGGTCGCCATAGTCCAGTCCCATCTCGCCGAAGATCTGGTAGCACTGCTGTGGCTCCAATCGTTGCTCCATGGTGGCGGCGGTAATTGCTGGCAGATCCAGCTGCGGTATGGTCTCGGCGGCGCCGACCAATGCCACGCCGTGACAATAGCTTGGGCCATCGGCGGTAGCGCCGAGAATCTCGAACTGGATCTCGCCATTGTCTTGCTCCGCCAGCTCGATATCGATTGCCAGCTCGCCACCATCATGGCGCATCGGTTGCTGCCAGGCGATATTCTTCAACCGGACCAGCGCCTCATCGCCGGCGAGCGACAGCTCGATCGCAGCTCTGGCCATTTCCAGGTAGGCCACCCCAGGCAGGATCTTCAGGCCGTTGACTCGGTGTTCGTCAAAAAAGAATTCATTGCCATCAAATCGGCTGCTGAAACGTTGTCCTGCCAGGTCCGAGGTATTGCGCTGCACTAGAGGGTGTAGCACCGGTTCGCCAACGCGCTTGATCGCCGGAGCATCGCTGATCCAGTAAACTTCACGGCTGAATGGATAGGTTGGCAGCGGGATTCGCCGCGCGCGGCCATCTTGATAAAACTGTTGCCAGTCGACGGTTTCACCCCGGCGCCATAACGCTAGTAAGGTGTCGCGATCCTGTTGTTGCAGCGCCCGGAGCGCCTCGCCCGCCGCTATGTCGCTGGCAGGTTCACCACCCTGGCCGTCGCTGCTGGCAAGGTAGTGTTCAAGCTGGAACAGCAGGCTGCCTCGACTTTCCGCTGCTATCGCCAACCGGTATTCCATCGCCTCGCGGCCCAGTTGCAAGCTGGCGGCCAAATCCGGCAACACAAGCCGAGGCTGCCATTCTATAAAGCCGATTAATTGTTCAACCCGTGACTTGAGCGCTTCGGGGGTCCTTGCCGAGAGCGGAAAGATCGTCGCAGCGCTCCCTTGCGCAGTAACGCCGGCCGGAGGCTCAGCCGCCTCCAGCACCACGTGGGCATTGGCGCCGCCAAAACCGAACGAACTGACGCCGGCGCGACGGGGCGGAGTTTCGCCGCGACTATCGGGCTGCTGCGGCCACTCTCGCCCTTCCTGCAACACCTCGAACGGGCTGCCGGCTAGATTGATATAGGGATTGAACTGCTCGCTGTGCAGGCTCTTGGGCAGATAACCATGCTTGAGGGTCAGCAATGTCTTGATCACCCCAGCAATGCCGGCAGCGGATTCGAGATGGCCGATATTGGTTTTCACCGAGCCGAGGTAACAACGCCGCTCGCCGCTGCCGCCCAGCTCGGCAAAGGCCTGCTTAAGCCCGCTGATCTCGATCGGATCCCCCAGGCGGGTGCCTGTGCCGTGGACCTCGATATAACCTATGCTGTTGATGTCGATACCCCGGCAGGCCTGTTTGATCAGATCGGCCTGGGCCCTGGGATTAGGCGCGGTCAGCGAATTAGCGTGTCCGCCATGGTTTTCCGCCGAGCCGATAATGGTCGCCACAATATTGTCGCCATCGGCCAGCGCTTGCCGGTAGTCCTTGAGGATTAACACCCCTACGCCTTCGCCCCGCACATAGCCGTCGGCATCGGCGGAAAAGGTTTTGCAACGTCCCTCGGGGCTCAGCATGCCCGCCTTGGCGGCACCGATAAATACCATAGGTTCAAAACAGAGATTGACTCCGCCGACGACCGCCACCACGCAGTCGCCGTTAAGGATAGACTGCGCCGCCTTGTGCACCGCCACCAGCGAACTTGAGCAGGCTGTATCGATCGGCGCGCTGGGGCCGTGAAAATCGAACAGGTAAGAAATGCGGTTAGCGATGATCGAGTGGGCGTTGCCGGTGGCGTCGTGAGCGCTGCCCGCCGAGCGGGCCAACAGGCCGTTATAGTCGGCGGAGGATATGCCGATATAAACCCCGGTATCGCTGCCGCGCAGGCTTTGCGGGCAGATCCCCGCGTCTTCAAAGGCTGCCCAGGTCTGCTCCAGCACCACACGGTGCTGAGGATCCATCGCCTCGGCTTCGCGAATGGAGATCTTGAAGAAATCGGCGTCGAATGCTATTGGATCCTTGATAAAACCGCCCAGGCAAGCAAACTCTTCCCGCAGGTGACGGCGTTCGGCAATGCCCGGCAGATCCCAATAAGGGAACTCGCTGATTTCCGAGCGCCCCTCCACCAACAGCCGCCAAAATTCCTCGGTATTGTTGGCGCCGGGAAATCGTCCGGAAAAACCGACAATCGCCACCTTGCCGGCCTCCGGTTGCGATCTGGCGTTACTTTCTACGCTATCGCCGATCTGCCTCTGGGTCCGTTGCTGCGCCGCCTGCCATTGGCCGGTGCGCCGCTGGTTGGGTAGGGGGATATCATTTGAACTGTTTGCAGTTGTTTTTTTCATTGTTCCGAATGCCTTTACCGTCCTGGTTCGCCTGGCGGTATTGCTTGCCGGGCCAAAGCCTCAGATCCAGTCAATCGCCTTTAGATGACTTCCAGACTTGCGACCAGCTTGCCAAGCTGCTGTTTTTCATAAAACAAATCAGGCATCAGTTTTGTACCGAAGCGTTTGTTCACGCTATCGGTCAGTTGCAGTACCATAATTGAATCCAGCCCCAGATCATGCACCTGGGTCGACTCACCAATCTCCTGTGCCGCAAAACCCAGCTTGTCCCGCAGCTCTTGTTGGATAAAAGCAAGGATTCGTTCGCCGAGACCGGGTCCGCTATCGTCGGCCCGCGGCTCAGCGCCCTGCTCTTCCACCCTGGCTGCGGCAGGCTGGCCCGTCGGCTCAAGCAGCGGCCGAGCGATAACAGCTGCCGGTATATTGGCTGCTGCGACTGCCTTGGCCAGCAAGTAATGATCGCGATTGATTCTCGTCAGCTCCTGCTCTTCGAGATGCAGGCTTACTCTGTCCGCTTTGACGCAGATCTGCGCCTGCCTATCGAGCACCAATAAGCTGAGCGACAGCTCGTCATCGCTCAGCCCAATCTCCGAGAGGATCACCGAAAAGCGGCCTGCTGGTATGTCGTAGCAGCAAAGCTGCTCGATATTGCGCACTATGACCCGGCCTTGCTGCAGCCCCAGCTCATCCAGTAACAGGTAACACGCTTTATCGATGGTCGTTGCCAGGTAGGGCGACAGTTGAAGGTTGTCGGCGTAATGATTGTGGCGGTTAACCGGCGGCCGTCCCTCCAGCAACAAGCCGCTGTGGCCGATCGTCAGTTCGCCCTCGTTGTCGAGGTAGGGGGCAAAATCATAACCAGCCTGCGCCAGTCGCTGACTAACCTCGGCGGCAGTCAACTGGCGGCCCATTTGCAGCTTGTGGCGATTGAACAGCTCGTTGGCATTGTCCAGCAACTGCTGCGGTAGTTGCGGCTCGTCGCCGGTCAGCGGGTTAATCACTGCAAAACCCAGGTTGGCGAGCCGTTCATCGTTGCGACGGAAATCGAACTCCAGCTCTAGCTGCCCGCTGTCAATTTCGAGCAGCCGGTACTCCAGCCCGGTCACCGTCGTCCAGTCGGCGATATAGTATTCAAAGGCGCAGGACACCGACAGCGTGCAACCCTCAAACCGCGACACCAACGCTGGTATTGCCAGCGCTACATCGGCAAAGTTGAAAGAGCTGAAGTGCCGACCACCCCTTCTGTTATAAAGGTAGTCGAGCAGCTCCGCTTCGACGAAATTGGTGCGGAACATCGTCCCTGGCTGCAGAATTGAGCAATTCTCTGCTACCAGTGGATGCAGCTTGTTTCTGAACATCAGCGGGTTGAGGATCGACGACTCGTAACCTTCCTCGGTGTACCAGCAGCGTATTTTCTCGAAACGGTAAACCGGCAGGCTGATCCGTATCGGCAGTTGGACATACAGGCTGGCCCAATCGACTTGGTTATCGCCGTCCAGCCACTGGGCCAGCAAGGGCGCCAACAGATCGTCTGAGTCTCGGTCCAGCGGCTGCGCTGCGTCGTTTTCCTTGAAGCGGTAGTAGATCTTGCTGTCCGCGTCGGAGCTATAACGCCCCTCAATACAATCGCCCAGAGCGTCCAGTAGCGCTTGCCGGCTGCAACAGCGGATCGCCAGCCGGTTGCGTAGGTTGTTTTTGCCCACCTGCAGGGTATAGGCGATCTGCGTCAGCGGCACCTCGCTGCTCGCCAGCCAATCCCTGAAGCTTGTCAGGTTCTCCTCCAGCACCGCCAGCTTGTGCACCGAGAAGACAAACGTCAAGTGATCATCTGGGATGTGCCCGGCGCTGTCCGCCGGCACTGGGTATTCCTCGACGATCATGTGGGCGTTCATGCCACCGGCAGCAATCGAAGTGAGGCCCGCCCGGCGCGGGAATACCTGCTTGCGGCCGTTGATGATCCGCTCCGGCTGACGCCATTCCATCAACTGCTGCGGCACTACGAATGGCGTATCGATAAAGTCGATATCTTGGTTGAGCTGGCCCGAATGGATCGACGGCGCGATCTGCCTATGCTTGAGCTGCAACAAGATCTTGGTCAAGCCGGCAATGCCCGACGCTGCCAGCAGGTGGCCAATATTCGACTTGATCGAACCAAGATAACAGAACTGCTTGTCGTCGGTAGCCCAGCGGAACGCGTTATTCAGCCCCAGCACCTCGATCGGATCCCCCAGCTTAGTGCCCGAACCATGGCCCTCGATATAGGAGATCGAGGATGGGTGCACTTTGGCCTGATCCATCGCTTGGCGGATCGCCAGAGTTTGCAAATCCGGGTTGGGCACGTTGAAGCCATTACGCTCACCGGCGTTAGTAATCGCCGAGCCCTTGATTACACCGTAGATCTGATCTCGGTCGGCAATCGCTCGATCCAACCGCTTGAGCAGTACCGCACCAACCCCTTCGCCGATCACCGTACCGTCAGCGCCGACCCCGTAGCTGTTGACCGACCTTGAGGTGATCGATGTAAAGTTGCCCTGGGAAGTATTCACCATGGTATAGGGGTGGTATATCAGATTGATGCCGCCGGCCAGCACCATCTTGGTCTCGTCATGTTTAAGCATCTGACAGGCGGTGTGGATGCAGGTCGAAGACGACGAACACATGGTGTCGATAAACAGGCTCGGTCCCGTCAGGCCGTAGAAATAGGACACGGTCATCGGAATGGTCGCCATACCCGATCCGGAAGCCATCGAGCCGCGGAATAAGTTGCTCTCGAAACCATAGTAGTGGTAATCGTTGCTCATGGTGCCAAGCAACACGCCAACATCGCCGTCATAATGGTTCAGCATGGTCTCTTTGGAATAACCGGCGTCTTCAAAGGTATGCACCGCCGCCTGGAGGAACAGCCTGACTTCCGGCGACATATGGTCGGCGTAGACCTTAGGCATTTTGAAATAGCTGTAGTCGAACTTATCAACGTCCTCAATAAAAGAGCCGTTTATGCAGGTGGTCTTGCCCAGTACTTCGCGGTTCCTGTAATACACCTTGCTGTGGTCCCAGCGCTCTTCGGGGAAATCGCTCATGCAATCGATACCGTTGGCCAGATTCCACCAAAGCTCATCTATATTGTCCGCCCTGGGGTAATAACCGCCAATACCGATCACTGCGACATAGTTATCCAGCTCGCTGTCCTCGATCCGCTCACCGGGCGCAAGGGGGACAGTTTTCGGCGCTGCCGGGCCGTTGGCGTTGAAGTTGACGGCGGCGAAACGATTAAGCGGCAATGGCTGCGCCGATGCAGGTTCAGCGGGGGCTTGTCCGGTTGGGATCGCTTGAATGCCAGGCGCAGTCGCCGGCTGATGTTCGCCACTATCAAACATTGCGACAAAATTGTCGCGGTATTTCACCGCGAAATGCTCGACTATGCCGGCAATATTGACATGCTCGAACAGCAGGGTTTTGGGCAGCGAGCCGAGGTGTTTTTCCAACTCATTGGTCACGCCCACCGCCATGATGGAATCAAAGCCATAGACCTCGAATTTCTCTGCCGGATGGATTTTTGCTGCATCAATCTGGGTCACCTTGGCGATAACCTGGCTGACAAAAGCCTCAATCCGCTTTTTCAGTTCGCTATCGCTGATGCTCGTCTTTCCAGGTGCCCGGCCCGATGCCGGCTTAGCGAGGATCTGCAGTTTAGCGTTCGCCAGGTGGCCGATGGTCGCCAACCGTGACGACTCGCCATAAATTACCCAACCTTGAGCGCTGACCGAACCGGTCAACAGTTGCTGCAGGCTTTTGATGCCGACCTCGACCGGCATCGGCGCTATGCCAAACTGCTGTCGCATCTGCCGCTCGATCACCGAAGTCAATCTCATACCACCATCGCGCCACAGCGGCCAGTTGATGCTCAACGAACGCCCCTTGCGCTTGCCGCCGGCGGCCAGATTTTGGCGGTAGTGCATAAAAGCGTCCATGTAGGCATTGGCTGCGGCGTAGTCTGCCTGACCAAGATTACCCATCGCCGCCTGAGACGAACAACATACTAGGAAGTCTAGTGGCCGCTCGTTGATAGCCTGATCCAGCGCTTCGATACCGGCCACCTTTGGCGCCAGCACCTGTTCAAACTCGCTGGCGGACTTATTGATGATCATACTGTCGCGGATCACTCCCGCGCTGTGGATCACCCCGTGCAGCGAGCCCTGCTCGGCGTAGATTCTATCGATCCACTGCCTAACAGCCGCTGCGTTACTGACGTCCAGCGCTTGGTAGTGAACTTGGGCGCCGAGCCCCTGTAGCCGATCGATTTTTTGTTTCAACTGCTGGGTTACAGCTGAACGCCCCGCTAGGTAAAGCACCGGGTTGCGACAACTACCGACGATCTGTTCAGCGAAGATCAAGGCGAGGCCACCGGCACCGCCGGTGATCGCATAAGTACCGCCGTTGCGGAACGGCATAGCCTCATTTTGTTGCGCTGGTCTCGGGTCCAGCCCACGCCACTGCCTGCCGTACAGGCTGCCGCTGGCGAAGATCCGCACCAGTTCGTTACTGTGGTAGCGACTCTGCTCGCCTATCACCCGGATCATCGCCTCATCGCCCATTTCTGGATCAGCTGCCACTAGGCGGGCCTTCAACTCGCAATTTTCGATCATCGCGGTTTTCAGCATCGCATCCAGCGCAGTCAAACGCAGATCGTCTTGGCCTTGACCAACAAAGAGCTGCAGATAACCGCTGGAATTACCGCCGACCAGCTGCTGTAAGCACTCGAACAGCGACAGTGCCGCCGCTCGGTAAGTCGCGGCGCCATTTTCGCCAGGCGCGCCCGGTAGTATGCTTACCCGATTGCCAAACTGCCCACGTACCCCGTCAACCACCGCTTCGGGCAGTCCAAGCAGAAGCAACTGTAGCTTGGCGTCAGCCGGCAGCAATTCGCCAGGGCTGTCGAGGGGTTGCCAAAGCGGCGTACAGATCAAGCTACTGAGTGCCTTGTCACTCTCCGTCATTACCTCCGCCTGGACCGATTGCAGTTCGCCGCCAATCTTGCGCGAGCTAAAGCCATCCAGTTGGACTAGGCATTCGCCTGCGTCGTTGCAGATCTGCAGGTCGATCTTCTCGACTGCGCTGCCAACCTGACCTTCACTGTAAGCAGCAATCACAGTCAGTGGGCCGGTTTTCAACGCCTGTTCCACTGAACCGTACAGTCGCAGGCTTTCCAGGGCAAAAGGCAGTACCGGTGCGACGGCACCTTGTCGCCAAGTCCCCAACGAGGTCGCGATATGAAGTGCGCTGTCGAGCAGTCCCGGCGGCAGTAGAACGCCATCCATCCCGGGATCAAGCGCCTCGCCAGACAACTGGCCGATCACCAAGTCCCGGCCGATGCGGATTTGCCTACCAGCGCGGAATGTCACGCCGTAACGGACTCCCATTGTCTCGAAGTCGCGGTACAGCGAGTCATGGCTTCGCTCACCGAGGTTACAACGAGTGGCCAGCCTCGACAGGTCGACCGCTTGCGGCGGCAGTGCGGCGATGGCCGCCAGCTGCGCGTCGCCCTGAGCGTGCAGTTGCTCCGTCCCGCCGTTTAGGCTGTAAATCTTGAATGACAGGCTGTCGTTGCTGTTTACGGCCAACTCGCAGTACAACTCGACCTCGCTATTGCCACCGGCGACTGAAAAGGCCAGCGGCCGCAGCCACACCATGTTCTGTAGCGTGACTTGCTGCGGTGGCAGCTCGCTGGCCCTGACGATCGCCTCACGGGCCAGTTCGAGGTAGGCGATGCCGGGGAAGATTAGCTGATCACCGATACGGTGATCGGCCAGAAAGGTCTCGCGACCGTTGAAGCTGCTGACAAAACGCTGCATCGCCAGAGTCGAAATATTGCGATGCACCAGCGGGTGCAGCCGATCCATGCTCTGGCTGGCAAGGGACGCAGGCTGTTGACGACGCCGGCGAATTTCAGGCCAATGGTGCTCGCGGGCGAAGGGATAACCCGGCAGCGGCAAACGCGACGGCACCACATGAGCACCTTGCTGCGCCGCCACAAACAGTCGCCGGCCGTCGATGTCGTAACCCTGGCGATAAAAGTCTGCCAGACCAAACAACAGCTCCCTGATTTCGCCCTCCCCAGCGTTGCAACTGTCGTCCAGCAACTGATTGATATAACGCCCGGTAGTTTTCTGGGCGGAAAATTCGCGATCTACCTTGCCGGCAAACAGGTTGGGACGTCTTTCGCCGGCCAGATATTGCTGAAGACTGTAAAGTGCCTCTTCCAGATCCGCCGCTACTAGCGCCAGACGATGGCGGAACTGGTGCCGTCCTTCCAGCAGGGTATAGCTTATCGACGGCAGCTGATTATCGCGGTAACCGCCCTGCTCCAGCGCAGCGCTCAGTTGTTCGACTTTTTCCCTCAGCGCCTCAGCGGTTTTGGCTGACAACACAAGCAGGTAGCAGGGCCGTCGGAATGGCGAGGAGTCGCCCTCGCAGCTGTAGCTTTCCAGCACTACGTGAGCGTTGGTGCCGCTCATGCCGAATGCGCTGACAGCCCCTAGCCGCTCGCTGTCGCGGCCTGCCCTTGGCCAGGCCTTGTTGGTCTTGTTGACGTAAAACGGGCTCTGTCGCCACCGGATATAGTCATTTTCCTGCTCGCAGTGCAGGCTGGCCGGGATGGTTTCGTGGCGGAACGCCAGCAATAGGCTGATCACGCTAACCAGACCCGAAGCGGCAAAGGTATGGCCGAAATTGGTCTTGGTCGAGGTCAGTGCGCAATGGCCTGGCTTGTTGCCTCGGAACGCGTCGTTGAGCGCGTTAATCTCTACCGGATCCCCCAGTTGGGTGCCAGTGCCGTGGGTAACGATATATTCCACGGTTTCGGTGTTGATCCCCGCGCGTCGGTAGACATCCTCCAACAAGCGCTGCTGAGAGACGCCACTCGGCGCAGTAATGCCGTTAGTCTTGCCGTCGTAGTTGATGCCGCTGCCTCGCAACACGCCGTAGATCCGGTCGCCCTCGGCCTCTGCCCAGGCCAGCGCCTTAAGCACCACGCAGCACACAGCCTCTCCCGGCACCATTCCATTGGCCCGCCGATCGAAGGTGAAACACTTACCGTCCGGCGATAGCATCCCTGCCTGGGTCATGCCGATAAAGGCGTCCGGCGAGAAGATCAGGTTGACTCCGGCGACGATCGCCATCTCGCATTCGTTATTACGCAGGCTCAACGCCGCCTGGTGCAGCGCCACCAGCGCCGACGAGCAGGCGGTGTTGATCGCCATGGTCGGCCCGGTGAGGTTGAGAAAATAGGCTAGCCGCGAAGCTAGGATACCGTTATGGCCCGAAGTCAGGCTCTCTTCGCTGGCCAGCCGCTGGAAGTCGCCCTCCTCAACGCCGACAAACATACCAATCCGCTGCGCTTCAAGGTGACGCGGGCCGACGCCGGCATCTTCCAGCGCGTTCCAAGACTCCTGCAACAACAGCCGCTGCCTTGGATCCAATGTTTTTGCCTCGCGGGGCGAGATCTCGAAAAACATCGGATCAAACTCGCCGATTCCCGGCACGCTGCCCATCCAAATACAGGTGGTCTTGCCGGGATCCTCGCGGGGGTCGCCGTAATAATCGCGCCAATCGTAGCGATCAGCTGGAATTTCACTCACCATGTCGCGACCCTCGACCAGCAATCGCCAAAGTTCATCGGTATTGCGGGCACCGGGGAAGCGGCCACTGATCCCGATGATCGCGATCGTGCTGGCGTCTGACATTGACGCAACTCCAGTAGCCGGCATTGGCGACTGATCAGTAGCATTTATCACTTCACTGCGGTAATAGGCCTCAACCGCTTGCCGGTGCTGCGCCAGCAAATAGACGGCGACTTTCGCAAGGGTCGAGTGGCTAAAAAACAGTTCTGGGGTCAACTTGAGACTAAAGTGGCGACTCAGCAGCCCGGCGTATTCCGCCAAGCTGATGGAATCAAAACCGAAGTCCGCCAGGTTGGTGTCTTCGCCGAGAGTATGCCGTTCGGCATTGAGAGGCCGGCTTGCCAGATCCCGCAGATCCCATAGCAGAGACTGCTCCAAGCTCAGCCCTTTGAGTTCGGGGCGGCTTCGCGGCCGGTTGGTCATGGGGTTCGCCGCAATTGTTTTAGCCCTTGCTTTCTCCGCGGGATAGTTGATCTTGGCCACCAGTTGCTGCAATCTCTCCGGCTCGCCCGCCAACACCAGCATCTGATTAGCGTCGCTGGCGATGATCTGCCTCAGCAACGTCAGGCCTTCAACACTTTCCAACATTCGCTGACCACTGGACTTAAGATAGAATCCGGTCGATTCCTGCTCGCCCACCGCCATGCCGCCATTGCGCCACAGTGGCCAGTTGATCGTCACTACCCGCTGGGCACGCCCGGCTTGCACATAAAGCCCATAGGCCTGCTGGAATCGGTTGGCCATCGCGTAACTGCACGCCCCCATATCACCGAGCATCGCTGAGCTGGAGGAGAAATAACAGATCAACGCCAGCGGTTGCTCCGCCAGCAATTCATCCAGCACAAGCGTGGCCTTGACCTTGGCGTTCAGCACCGCGTCGCAATCAGCTTGTGAATTGTCAAACAGGCTGCCCCGAGCTTTGAGGCCGGCTGCGTGGATCACCCCATCGATCGGTCCGCTCTGCGGCAGCACCTCCGCCAGCGCAGCGGCCATCGCCTGGCGATCTGCGCAATCAGCCTGCAGATAGAAAATCCTGCATTTGTCATGGCGCAGGTTGTCGAGTCGCGCCTGTTTGGTCGCCGACAGCGGCGAACGGCCGTTGAGGATCAGGTTGAGTTTACCGTCGCTGCGTCGTTTCGCCCGGCTCGAAAGCTCGCGGGCCAGCAGCAATCCCAACTTGCCAAGCCCACCCGTGACCAGCAGGGTATTCATCTGCTCCAGCGCCAGGGGCTCGACGGCTGGGTCTGCGTGGGTTGGCGTCAGCATCGGCTGGAACGCCCGCTCGCCTTGGTATAACCTGCTGCCCGCCGCCTCGCCGCTGAGTTGCAGCCACAAGCGGCGCAGCCAGCGGCTGTCGTCGCCGGTACTTTCCGGCAAATCGATCGCCACCTCGACAGGGCAATGGGCTATGATTGCGTCGAGAGAGCGTTCGATGCCGATCCAGGATTCGAGGTAACAGCGCTCGAGCGCGTCGCCGGCCCGGCCAGCCAGCAATAATCGGTCGATTGGGGCCGCTGTAGCGGCCATTGCCTTGAGCAGTGCGACAATCGCGCTGTTGTCGCTGATCCATCGACGATCATCCATGCTCCACAGATAGAGTACCCGGCTTTCGCCGTAGGCGGATAGCGCCTGTTGCAAGCCTTCTTGTAATTGCTGCGGGTCGTCAGCTGCTATCCGGTAATGGCCGTCATCATCGCGTCCATTGCTGTTATCGGCAGCAATAAATACCAGCTTGGTTTGCGGACTCAGCGCATGAATCTCCCGGACCAGCTGTTGCCGCAGGCGAGGTTCGCCCAGCAGGCAGATCAACCGTTCTATCTGAGCGCCCGGCTCCAGTTCATCGACCTCCCGCCATTGCTCCGTATAGGTTGCCACTGTCGTTTCGGCAACCGCCGTTTCTCTTTGTCTGGCAGTTGCCGTTGACGCTTCCAGCCAGTATCGTTCCCTGGCGAAGGCATAACCCGGTAGGCCGATTCGCGCTGGATGTGGTCCCTCGCCATAGAGACGCGCCCAGTCGAATTCTTCTTCCTCTTCAGCGCCAGCGAGCCACAGCGCCGCCAGTTGCCGCGTATCGCCGGCGGCCAGAGCCTCTTCGGCCGTCATGCTGGCCACCCCAAAGTCAACACCCGGTTCCCCGGCGATCAAGGCTTGCAGTTGTTGTTGTAACTGCTCATGGCTGTCGGCCATGAAAATGGCCCGCGTCGCCATCGCCTCCCGGCCGGTTTGCAGCGTGTAAGCCAAAGCGGCAAGATCTGGCGTTTGTTGCGTAAGGTGCTCCAGTAATCGCACCGCCTGTTCTTGCAATCGTTGTTCATTACGCGCCGACAACGGAGCCAGCACCATCTCGCCTTGGTGTGTGGCGAACTCACGCTGCTCGCGATACTCTTCCAGCACAACATGGGCGTTTGTGCCGGAGAAACCAAAGGAACTGACGCCGGCCCGTCGCGGTGCGATTTGATCCGGCCAATCGCATCCCTCTCTGTCGATTACCAGCGGCGAGTCTTCGAGCTTGATATGGGGATTCTGTTGTTTAAAATGGCCCAACGCTGGCAACTGATGGTGTTTCATCTGCTGTAGCACCTTAAGCACCCCGGCTATGCCGGCCGCGCCCTCAGCATGGCCGATATTGGCTTTAACCGAACCGATGTGGCAAAAACCACAGTCGTCGGTATAGCGTGCAAAGGCTCGCTTGAGTGCATTGATCTCGATCGGGTCGCCGAGCTTGGTGCCGGTGCCATGGGCCTCGATATAACTCAGGCTACGGGGATCGATGCCGGCATTCTGCCAGGCGTGCACTATCACGTTTTCCTCTCCGGCCACGCTCGGCGAGGTCAACGAAGGCGTGTAACCACCATGCAGCGCCGCCGAACCCTTGATCACTCCATGGATCGGATCGCCGTCAGCCAGCGCCTTCGCCAGTGGCTTAAGCAACAGCGTTGCCACGCATTCGCCCGGCACGTAACCGTCGGCTCGTGCGTCAAAGGTGTGACAGCGGCCAGTCGGCGACAGCGCCCGGATTGTCGAAAAATACCGGTAGTGCCAGGATGACAGCAGTAAGTTGCTGCCGCCGACAAAGGCCATCTCGCACTCGCCGTTCCGTAACGAAACACAGGCGGCGTGCAACGCCACCAGTGACGACGAGCAGGCCGTATTGAACATCAGGCTCGGCCCTTTGAAGTCGAACCAGAAGGAAATCCGGTTGGCGGCGATCGTCCCGCTGCCGGTGGCGATATAAGGATCCATCGGCAGGCCCAACTCGGTGATCTTGTCGACATACTCGTTGAAGCAGGAACCAATAAACACACCGGTATGAGTGCCGCGCAATTGCTTGATCACCCCAGCATTCTCGGCGGTGGCGTAGGCGCTCTGGAGCAACAGCCGCACCTGAGGATCCATCCACTGGGCTTCGCGACGGGACATATGAAAAAAGTCGGCGTCGAACTTATCGATGTCGTCGATAAAACTGCCCCACTTGGAATAGGTTTTGTCATGCGCTTCGGGATCGGCATCGAACCAGGGCGCAACGTCCCAGTGATCCGCCGGCACCTCCTTGATCAGCTCGCGCCCCTGCCAAATATTCCGCCAGAAGAGATCAAGATCGTCGGCTTCACCGAATCGTCCTTGCATACCGATGATTGCAATATCCTGCTGACGGTCGCTATCAATGAAGGCCCCGCCCGGACGGCAGGCGGCAGGCTCGGCCGCGGCGGAGGTTTCAACCACCGGTGTAGCGTCGGTCGTCTCGCTCCGCCCGGCCACCAACGGCGTAAAAGCAGCTCTGTACTCTTGCCATAAAAAGGTCGCCAGCTCGGCAATACTCGGGTATTCAAAAAACACTGTCGGCCCCAACTCGATCGCTGCGGCGCTTGCGATCCGCCCCGCCAAGTTGACCAACTGCACTGACTCCAGTCCCAGGTCCATCAGGTTGCGGTAGCGCTGCTTTTTACCGATCTGGCTTGCGCCGAGGGCTTGCAACTGCGCCAACAGGTACTCTTCGATCCCTTCGCTACTGCAAGGGATCTCGCTATCACGCTGCCTTTCGCCGTCAACCAGGCGGCTATCCCGAACCCGCTTCAGCGAGCAAGCGCTGAACTCCGCAATCAGCGCGCCATCGTCGCTGTACAGCTCTGCGTCAAACAACACCAGCTCGCCGGAATTTTTTACCAGCCTGGTGCTGATCCAGCCCGTTGCCGGGACCTGGCTGCGATGGAGGATCAACGATTTGATACCAAAGGGAATGAAATTGCTGTCGAGCTGTTCCCCGGTCAGCAGCGGGATTACGGTTAGAAAGGCGCTGTTGATCAACAACGGATGCAAGCTGTAATGGCGGGAGCCCGCCGTCTCAGATGCGGCCAGCGCAACCCGGGACAGCGCTTCGCCACCATTCTGCCGCTGGTAGAGCGCCTCCAGGGTTCGGTAGCTGTCGCCGATGTGGATTTGCTCGCTGATCTGGTAGATTGACGCCAGCGGCTCCACCGCCGTCATGCCAGCCATGAGTTTGGCTGGATCCACCTGCCGCCGCCGCGCGGTGACCGCCGACAACTCACCGCTGGCCATAGGACGCCAGGGCGCCAACGGAGAATTGCGGCATACCGCCTCGAAGACCGGCCCCTCACGATGGGGTGTGCGAATCGCCACCTCAAGCTGCTCGCCTTCAGCCAGCGCTATCGGGGCGGCAAACGTCAGCTTTTTTAACTGCAATGCCTCGCCATCGGCGAGTTGGCCCAAGCCATGTTCCAGCGCTAGACTGGCATAGGTCAGCCCCAGCAAGATCCGCCGCTTATTGAACTGGTGATCCCTAAGATAGGGTTCATCGTAGTGGTAGACAGCAGCTGCGATTGGGGGCTCGGTCGCCGGCGGCGCCTGGATCACCCGCTCCGCTCCGTCGCGACGATAGCTGGCCCTGATCTTTTCGAATTCTCTGGCAGCTTCTTCGACACTGATTTCTTCCCGTTGTATTTTCCGGTGCAGAACCCTAATTCGACTATCCACTGTTCTCTTCTCTCCTTTGGGGCGCCTCTAAAAGCTTACTGTTGAGCACGCCCAGAACAAGCCGCACCAGTTCTCAGTGCCAACCCTTTCAAGGTGTTTTCTTGCAAACTATTGATTTTCTTTGTTCTGCTACTGTGCTTTAGGTAGTGAGATCTTGCGTAACTGCTTGATTTACAAGGTTGCTTTTGAGTACCTTGAAAGAACTGGTTCTCAGTGCCGTAATCGACGTCAGCCTTTGTAGAACAACCGAAACTGGACTGCACTTAATGTAGCCCTTAGTCCTCATTTAGGCTATTTCCAGCAAACTCGCCATCTGTTTGATGGTTATACAACGCCGCTTTGATCGTAGGGCAAAACTCAGCTCGCGCTCGGGGCTGGCTATTCGGCGGTTACGCGCCTTATCCCGCTCGCCAAGCGGCTGGACGGCCTGGAATGCGGCCGCTAGCCAAGTTGCTTGAGCCAGCGTTCGCGGCATTTGTCGTGATAGCCGCGATCAGCCCAGAAGTCCTGGCTTCTGTTTTTCCCGATCCAATACCTCCACAAGATGCAGGGTATCGGCCTCGCTGGCGTCGCAGGCCTTCACCCGGCGAATCAACTTGTACCGACGATCCACGCTGACTGACAACTTGTAGCCGAAGCAGGATTTGCCATGCTTCTTCGTCTAGCGCGCCTGTACGCCTTTTTGCCGGCGTTTAGCCGGTGGCCATTAGGTAGGAACCGATCCTTCATCAGGGTTTGTTCTTCAGCACCGTCGTGCTGGGGCGGTGCCCGGACAATGCTGGTGTCGATGATCTAGCCTTCCCGCGCCTTGAAACCGTACTGCCGAAGCTGACGTTGCACCTCATCGAAGATCAGGTGCTCGGCCTTCTCCTGAACCAGGCGTTCGCGAAAGCCTCAGGTCGTATTGCGATCCGGGACACGGCCAAAGTGCTTTAGTCCTGCAAAACGCTGGAAACTCATGCGGTCAAGCACCTGGAACTCCATCTGCTCGCCGGACAGGCGGAGCGTCAGCAATCGTGTCATCAGCTCCGTGGGGTAAGGAGGCCGGCTGCCTTTGATCCTGCTGAGTCTGAGAGCCCAGCGGTCGATCTCAACTATGGCAGCAAAGTCCACATGCTGGTTCAGCAAGGCCAAAGGATTGCCCTGGCTGTCCAGTTTCGTTTCACGTTCCTGGTTGGCAAACAGGTTGAGCATGGGCAGGGCTCCGGGCAGTCAAGAGGACGCAACCTCTACCGAGGGGTGAGGTTTTTTGGATGTTACCTTTTGCACTGAGATTGCAGGCAATATCTGAAAGACTTTCTACTTGGGGCCGATTAGCGACCGGTCAGGTCGAGAAATGCCTTGTTCGAGGGCCGCAAAAACGGCAGGTAGGCCGGTGGCGGCATCTTGCCAACCAGACGCGGCGAGACTCCCTTCGGCCCCAACTCCCGGGCCAGCATCGCGATAAACAGGGTGATTTCCAGCGCGGCGACATGACGGCCAAGACAGGCGTGAGGACCGCCGCCGAATTGGCAAGTCTCCACTTGGTTCAGTGCCCGGTCGATGCCCAGCCAGCGCTCCGGCCTCCAACTGTCCGGGTCCGGGTAGCGTTCAGGGTTACGGGAGACATGCAGCAAACTGACCCCAACCATCACTCCAGCCGGGATCTTATGGCCCATCATTTCAAATTCGGTATGTACCTTGCGCATTTCAAATGGCGCCGGTGGATAGAGTCGCATGGTTTCCCGGAATATTGCTTCGGCCAGCGGCACTTGCCTGATCAGTTCCTCATGGGTATGAGGCACGCTGTTTAGGCAAGCGACCTGTTGACACAACTGTCGCCAGATATCTAGATGCTGCGACAGCATCAACGCCGACCAAGCCATTACCGCAGCGGTGGTTTCCGAGCCGGCAAAACCCAAACCAAGGATATTGTGCACCAGCTCGACCTCAGACATGCCGTTGCCGTTGTCGTCGCGGCCGAAGATCATCGCTCCGACCAAGCTGTCGCGATCGTTGTTGGCCCGTGCAGTAGCGATGATCTGCGCTACCCGCTGTTCTAGCCAGCCGCGCGCCTTGCGACAGCGCCAGGCCGGGAAGCCCGGCAGGTTGATTTTCAGCGGTATCATGCCGAGGAAAAACTCTTCGTACTGGTGACGCCACTGCTCCAGCTCTTGAGTTTCAATGCCCATAATTCGGAACACCACCTCCAGAGCGACATCCTTGGTCTCCGGAAAAATCGCCAGCTTGCTCTCACTGGTCCAGCGTTTAAGCCGTTGTTCGATGGTTTCCACGACGAACTGGCCTACCTGGGCGCGGGTCAGGCCCTTGGGAGTAAAGGCCGCTGTGCTGGCACGACGAGCATTGCGATGACGCTCGCCGTCAAAGGCGTTCATCGCCTCGCCGGTGATCACTGGCATCTGTTCGCGCAAATAGGAGTTGTCAGTGTACTTGTTTTGGAGGATCGCCAGGCCATCCTCGTCCATGATCTGCAGCACGGGCAGTTTTGTCCCGAAATAGGTCCAGAACATCGGCCCGCAGGCCACCTCGGCCTGGCGTAGCTCACCTAAGGCATCTTGACTGATCTTGTGGACATGGCCCAGCAATGGAATCTTGCCTGGCATTACCGGGAAACCATCTTTCATCTTTAAGTTTTCGGCGACCGGCTGGGCTACTTTGGCCGATTTGTCGTCCCGCTCCACCTTAAGATCGTTCGCCATCGCCCAGTTCTGTTGCTGGCACGCGCCCTCATCTCTCTCCGCCATTGTGGCGTTATCTTGCTTGTGGTCGTCCATAATGTTCCATGTTATTGATCCATTAGATTGTTGTGATCAGTTGTTCAAATTGCTCGGCATTCAGCTCGCCGCTAGCGATGCGGCGATATAACATGCTATTGAATAAAGTTTGTGGCGTTGCGGCGGCCTGCGGCTGCCTCGCCAAAGGGTGTTCAAACTCATATCCCGGCAGAGAGATCCTGTTGCCGCCTTCCGAGTAAAGCGCCGACAAGTTCAACTTGGCGCCGCAGCAATAGGCCGCGGCCATCTGCGCGGGCGCACCCAACGCGGTCTCGGCTTCGCCCTTTTCAATACCGTCAAAGGGCGAGATCCAGCAGCCGCCATCCACTGGCAGCTCGCCGGTCAGCAATAGCCGCAGCCGCGCCAGCGTCTGTTCTATGTTGTCGGCCACCAATGCGGCACGGTGGGCTAAGCGGTGTTCACGCTGCGCTAAGCTGTAGGCCAAATCCTCCAGTTCAAGACTTGGATTAGTGGCGATAAATGCCTGGAACTTTTCTAGGTAGGCCAACAGGCTGTGGCGGCTGGCTGCCGAGAAAATCAACAACTGCTCCCCCCCCTGGCGCCTGAGCTGCGGTCGCCGCTCCAAGTGCTCTTCCACCACTAGACTGGCGTAGCTGCCGCCGGCACCAAAGGAATTGATCAAGCAACGGCGCGGCTGGCAAGTTCCATCCGGGGCTACTAGCGCTGGCCAGGGCGACGCCTGCTGTTGTAGGTAAAAGGCGCTGCCATCGAGCCTTATATGAGGGTTGGGCGGCTCGGTATTGATCGACGGCGCCAATTGCCTGTGTTGCAACTGCAGTAACACCTTGGTTAGCTGGGAAATTCCCGACGCCGCCTCGAGGTGGCCGATATTCGACTTGACTGTACCCAGTGCACAGCTAGCGGGCCGCTTGTCGCCAAAGACTTTTTTCAATGCCACCACCTCGAGTGAATCACCCAGCTCGGAGCCGTTGGCCGCCGCTTCGACGTAGTTGATCTGCGCCGGCTTCAAGCCGGCCCGCTTAATGGTCTCGGCGATTAGCTGGGTTTGCTGATGTGTATCCGGAGCTGAGTACATCAGCTTGCCGCCGCCATGATTGACGCTGGAGCTCTTGATCACCCCGTAGATTCTGTCGCCGTCGGTCACTGCCGCGGCCAGAGGTTTGAGCAACACGGCGCCGGCGCCCTCGCCTGGGATCATACCGTCACCCTGGCCGAAGCCGCGGCTAAGATCACCGCTGCCGAGGTAATTGGCCAGTTTGAGGGTCTGGTATTTGGACGGATCGAGAATCAGGTTGACACCGCCGGCGATCGCCATCGCGCAGTCATTCTGCAAAAGACTCTGGCAGGCCAGGTGGATCGCGCTCATCGAGCTGGAGCACGCCGAGTTGACCGCCAAGCTCGGGCCCTTGAGATCAAAATAGTGGGAAATTCGGTTAGGTATCTGCCAGTCAGTGACATTGGACTTGATCGCCGCCCGCTCCAAGCTGCTCTCAGTCCAAAGTGACTGGTTGTACATCGAACCTACAAAGACCCCGACCCCCGCAGCGTTGCGCTGCTGGATCCGGGCGATGGCATTGCTGTTGTAACCGGCGTCCTCGAAGGTACGCCAGGTAACTTCAAGCATCTGTCGCAGCTCCGGCGAAAGGTTGCTCGCCTCAGCGCTGGAGATCCCGAACAGCTTGTGATCAAAGTCATCGACCTGTTCAAGGAAACCGCCGTAGTACCGCTCAGTAGCCCAGGACTGGGTCCCAGTCAGGGACTCCGCCCAACGCAGACTCGGTGCCTCACTGACACAGTTGTGTCCGTTGCGCAGGTTAACCCAGAAGCACTCAAGGTCGGCAGCCATAGGATAGCGGCCGCTGACGCCGATAATTGCAATATCCCGGCTCATCGCTGCTTGTTCGACGACGCTTGTCTGCGTAGTCGTTAGCATAGAACTGGCGTTATTGTAGTTATCGTAGATCGGTAGGGTATGGCGGGGAGCGTGACGCGGCTTGCGCTCGTGGTTTACCCCCTCTGGGGCCACTGGCTGCGCCGCATCCCGGCGCCCATCATCTTGGATGGCCGCAAAATGCCTTGCCAGCGCAGGACGATGCGCGGTCAAAAGGTAATCCGTCAGTTGATTGATGGTGTTGTATTCAAAAAGTATGGTCCGTGACAGCTCGCCAGTGGTCTTCTCCAGGGTCTGGATCAGGCTAATCTGCAAAATTGAGTCGATGCCGTAGTAATCAAAGCCAACATCCCGCTGCAGCCGCTCAGGGGCAATATTTACCAGCTTCGACAGGACATCAGTAATCAGCTGGCGGCATTGCCCCGCCAGCACGTCTTCATCAACCTCGCCCGCGGCGATGATCGGCTTCGCCACTGGCGCTACCGCCTCGACGGGAGCGCCGATCGTGACCTCGGCGGCGGCCGTTACCCTTTGCTGCGCCGGCAGGCAAACCACGCCATCGCTGGCAGCGACGATGATCTGCTGGCCCAGGTGATGACCGCCAGCGGCCGGGAAAGCAATGCGATCAAAGCCCTGCGACTGCAACAGTCGTCGCCAGCTCTCAGGATGCAGGCCGGGACAACCCTCGATCCTCAGCGCCTCGTCGCCATAGAGCCACCAACCTTCGAGCAGGCCAAAGGTCAGGTGGGTGAACATCGAGCGCTCGCTGATTTCATTAAGCAATAACAGACCACCATAGCGCAGCGTGGTTTTGGCGTTTTGCAGCGTACGACGAAGGTCCGGCGTAGCGTGCAACACATTGGTGGCGATCACCAGATCGTAGTAATTCGTGCTAATGCCCTGCTCGGGCCCAGCTTTGCTGACGTCAAAAATCGCGGTGCGCAAGTAGGGCGCCTTGGACGCAAAACACTGTTCGGCATGGCGTAGGAAAGCCTGGGACAAATCCGTGTAGCAGTATTCGGCGATCCGTCTTCGCCAAGGCCGCAGCCTATCGATCAGCCCAGCGGTTGTGCCGCCGGTGCCCGCGCCGATCTCGAGAATCCGCAACGGCCGGTCGCTCTCCGCATGGCGGCGAGCGACATCCGTCACCACCTCGCCGAGCGCCTTGTTGAAATAATCGGAAATTCTGTTGTTTTTATAAATATCTTCCACCAATGCCATTGAGCCGTCGGGGAAGATCGCCTCGGTGGCCGACTTTTCTCCACGAAGGATTGCCGGCAGCGCCCGAGAACAGGTTTCCACCAGCTGTAACTGAGCACGCAGATCGCTATCTCGGCGCCATTCGTCGCTAGCCTGGCGCCACTGCGACCACAGTGATGCGGCGGCGGGGATGGCCGTCAGCAACCGCCCCTCGTCATCGATATAGCCTTTTTGCGCCAGCAAACGAAGGCTTTCTTGCAGCCACCGACGATAAAAGGGATTGGCCTCGAGATTGGCTGCCACCGCCGGATTGGCGGCGATTTGTTGCTCAGTCAGCGGGCCGTCGCCGGCTAGTTCGCCGAGGCAGGCGAAGATCAATGCCAGCAACAGCCGGTCCATTTCACCCGCCGCGCTGTGATGTTGTGGCGGCGGACCTAGCCTTTGGGCCACCTCTGCCCAGGCATGGGATGCCGGGGACTTGCACGGCGAGTAACAATCAAGCTGCCAGCCGCTGTCGATACCGGCAATGGCCATCGGCTCAAGTAGTTTGATCAGGCCCAACTGCGGTAGCGGACTGGCCAGCAGACGATCCAGCGCCGCCATGCCCTCGTCCGGCTCGATTGAGCCCAGCCCCCGCTCAGCCATCCGCGCCCGATAGCCTGGATCTGCCACCACGCCGACGCTGCCCCAATAGCCCCAGTTGATTACCTTGACTGCGCAGGACCAGTGTTGATTAAGTTGAGCGGCAAAGGCGTCGGCGAAGGTGCAGCCGGCGGCGTAATTGCTCTGGCCGGTCGCCCTGCTAAATGCGATCATCGACGAGAAAAACAATACAAAGTCCAGCGCCGGGTTGTCGGCTGGGGCAAAGACTTGGGCCATTCGCACGCTGGTCAGCATCTTGGCGTCGAGACAGGCGGTAAACTGCGCCTCGTCCATCTGCTCCAGGCGACCATCATCAAGCACCAGCGCCGAGTGCACCAAGCCATTGATCGGTCCGAACTCTTCGACCACCTGTCTCCTGGCCCGTGTCAACTGCCCGACGTTGGTGGCGTCGGCCTGGATATACAGCGGCGCCGGAGCATTGTATTCCTGGCCAAACTGCGCCAGCGCCTCCAGCTTGCCATTAATCTCGTCGTCAGCAGCGCGGCGGCCAAGCCAGATCACCTTGGCACGGCAATGGCTGATCACGTGGCGAGTCCATACTTCGCCAATGCCGCCGGCGCCGCCTATCACCAAATAGACGCCGCCTTCACGGTAGCGCACCTCGCCGTCGTTCGTTCGCGCCCGCTCCGCCAGCGGCAATAGCCGTTGGCAAAACCATTCGCCATCACGCCAGGCCAGACATTCGCCGGGCAGCGTCTGCTCAGGCATCGCGACCGGCAGCGGCTTAGTGTCAGCCGGCAGATCGATCAGCTCAACCCGCCAGTGTTCATATTCCTTTGCCAACGACCCCACCAGGCCATGGCAGGCTGCCTGCTCCGGTGCCTGCGGCTCGCCGGTACGCACCGCAATGCTGGCAGTGACGATCAGTTGCAACTCCAGCGCTCGCTGCTGATAACCCAGTTGCAACAGCGCCTTGATCAACCTGAACAACGCCAGCACGCTCTGCTCGCGACTGTCGAGCAACCGTTGATCCGCAAAATCGGCCAACGGTTGCGGCGCCAGCCAAATCAACCGCTGGAACGGCGCGCAAGCAGCCAGCTGCGCGGCGATTCCGTCAATCGTTGGTGCCAACGACGACAAAAACTCGATTTGCGGGTGTCGCCCGGCCAGCCAGTCACGTCGTTCGCCAGCAGCGCCAATCGCCAGGGTCGGCAACGCCTGTCGGGTCGCCGACGCGCTGCCGGCAATGAACCATTTTGGCGCTAGCAGACTCAGCCCTGCGGGCAGTGGATTATCGGCGGCGATGCGCCGCCTGCGCCCGCCGTTCAACGGCCGGGAGCTGAGACCGTGAAAACTAACGGCGATTTGTCCTTGCTCATCGCACAGTTCGATATCGATCCGCTGCACTGCGCTACTCTGGTCGCAGCGGTCAGCGCAGATCAACGCCCACATGACCGGTCGGCAGGGGCCATACACATTCAGTTGCTCCAACGCAAAGGGCAACAGGGTCTGGTTAAGGCCATCAGTTTGTTGCAGCAATAGGCCGATCGACGCCTGTACCGCCGAGTCCAGCATACCTGGGTGCAGCACCCAATCACCGTCAAGCAACCTGGGATCTAGCTTGAGCCTGGCCAGCAGCCTTCCCTCGCCGAGCCAAAGCCGCTCGACACCACGGTGGCTGGGGCCATAGTGGATACTGATCTGGTCAAACAGCGAGTACAGCTCTGCGGCATCCAGGCTACGTCGCCAGGGACCTGCTCCGAGGGCTTCGAGATTCAGCTGCTCCACGGCGGCGGCGGCGATCACTTCCGCGCCGCCCTTGCAGTGCTCGACCTCCTCACCATTAGTCTGCGAGTAGATCCTGAAGTCGATCTTCCGCTGCTCCAGCGCCAACTCGATATGCAGCTCGTTGCGCTGCGGCGCCAGCGTATAGGGAGCTGGCCAGATGATGTTCTTGAACTGCAGCGGGCCGGCGGCCAGTTGGTGTGGATCCAATGATTTGGCGATCGCCGCCCGGGCCATTTCCAGGTAAGCGACGCCTGGCATGGTTTTACGGTCGTCGACTTGATGGTGGGCAAACCAGCGCTCATCACCCTGCCAGCGGCTGCTGAACCGCTGGTGGTAAAAATCCGAGGTATTGCGTTCGAGCATCGGGTGCAGCCAGACGTCGCCCGGCGATGGTCCAGTCACTCGGACGACCGTTAAATCTGTTACCCAGTAGCGCTCTTCGGCAAAGGGATAGCCTGGCAGGCTGAGGCGTTGCATGGGGCGGCCATCACGGTAGAACTGGTGCCAGTCGATCGCCAGCCCCTGACACCATAGCTCCAGCAACTTGTGGTACTTGCGCTTGCCGATCCATGCAGCCAGTGCCGCCGCCATGTCCTCATCCTGACGGATCAGTGCCAGCACCTGGCTGTCGCCTTCGCTGCGGCCGCGATAGACGGCCTCGCCGCCAGCGGCGAAGTCGGCGAGCTGGCGTTGCAGATCCGTCAAAGAGTCGCTCAGCAGCGCCAACCGCTCTTCCATTGCATCCCGGCCAACCTGCAGAGTGTAAGCCAGATTATCGAGGTAATGCTGGGGATCCCGCTTGGCTTCAGCAGGCTCTGTGATGATAAACTCAGCCAGGCGACGGGCGTATTCACGCAATCGTTCCGGCGTTTTGGCCGATAGCAGGATCGGCCGCGCGCCCGATGTCGCCTTGTTGTGATGGCGCAGCGGCGGTCGGTATTCCTCCAGTAGGATATGGGCGTTGGCGCCGCCAAAGCCGAAGGAGCTGACCCCCGCCCGCCGCGGTAACTCGTTGCCCTCACTATCCTTGACAGCCAGCCAGGGCCGGTTTTGTTGCACAATATAAAATGGGCTGTTATTGAGCTCGATATAGGGATTGAGCTCTTCGCAGTGCAGGCTCTTAAACAGAACCTTGTGCTTGAATTGCAGCAATACCTTGATCACTCCGGCAACACCGGCGGCCAATTCGAGGTGTCCGATGTTCGATTTCACCGAACCAACACCGCAATATCCCTGCCCCAGTTCGTCAACGCCCAACTCTTCACCCAACTCGCGGAACGCCATTTTCAGGCCGTTGATCTCGATCGGATCACCCAGTTCAGTACCAGTGCCATGGGCCTCGATATAACCTATGGTGCGTGGATCGACACCAGCCTGGCGATAGGCTGATTTCAGCAGCTCGGCCTGGGCCCGTGGGTTTGGCGCGGTTAGGGAGTTAGCCCTGCCGCCGTGGTTTTCCACGGTACTGCGGATCAAGGCATAGATGTGATCGCCGTCGGCCTCGGCCTGGGAACGTTTCTTCAGCACAATCATCCCCACCCCTTCGCCACGGGCGTAACCGTTGGCCTGGGCCGAGAAGGTTTTACTGCGCCCATCGAAGGCCAGCATGCCCGCTTTGTTAAAGCTGATCTGCGCCTCGGGGGCGATTAGGGTATTAACGCCTCCGACGACCGCCATCCGGCAATCTCCGCTGCGCATCGCCTGGACCGCACGGTGGATCGCCACCAACGAGGAAGAGCAGGCGGTTTCGACCGGCTCGCTGGGACCATGCAGGTCGAGTAGAAAGCTCATCCGATTGGGACCGACCGAGGGCACCATCGCCGTGGCGCTGTAACCCTCGATCGGCACGCCGGTTTTGGCGATCAGGCTGCTGTAGCCGGTCACTCCGGTGCCGACGAAAATCCCTGTATCACTACCCGCCAGATCAATGGTGGCGTAGCCGGCGTCTTCGATCGCCAGCCAGACATAAGTCATCAGTAGGCGTTGTTGGGGATCCATCAACTGGGCTTCCCGCGGCGAGATGGCGAAGAACAACGGATCAAAGTGATCGACGCCGTTGATAAAACCACCCCATTTGACATTTGTTTTGTCGACTTGCCGGTGCGGATCGCCGTAATATTCGCGCCAGTCCCAGCGGTTGGCGGGTATCTCGCTAATACAGTCCCGGCCTTCCTTGAGGTTGCGGAAAAACTGCTCGACATCATCGGCCATGGGGAAGCGGCCGCTGACGCCGATCACCGCGATATCTTCATCGTCTGCAGATCTGCTCGGAACAGAAGAGGATATTGTATCAACGGAAGATAGGGTTGCCTTCAGTCGGCGCCGCCCGACCAGTAATCGCGGCGCCCGAGTGTCATGTTGATGCAGTGCCAGTGGCGACTGTTTAATCTGCTGTTGCGGCGCCGTTTGCTGCGGCGACAGCTTGGCCGCGAGCACGCTACTGTGCTCGCGCTCAAGGTAAGCGGCGAAACGGCCAATAGTGGCATGTTCAAAAAAGATCGTCGGCGCCAGGTTAAGCCGCCATTGTTGTTTCAAAGTGGTTGCCAGCGCAGTCAGGCTGATTGAGTCGAAGCCGTATTGGCTGAACTCGGCATCAAGATGGATCTCTGTGGTGGGGATTTTCATCTGCTGGGACACCAAGTCGATCAGCGCGCGGCACAGTTCCTCCGCCAATGGCGCCCCGGCGCTGGATGGCGGCGGCGCTACGGCTTGGCGTTGCCGCTCACTGTAGTCCGCCGCCGCGACATCGGCGTCGCTGCGGCCGGTCACCAGGGCGGTGATCTGCTCACGCAGACCATGCATCACCAACAGCTGCGGCCTCGCCAACGCGATGCATTGGCGCAGCGCATGAATCCCGGCATTGGTGGGCATCTCCACCATGCCGGTGCTTTCCGCCATCTGCTGTGCGGTCGTCTCATCCACCTTCATGCCGCCCTCTTTCCACAGCGGCCAATTGATCGCTAGGCTGTGGCCGCTTCGCCGTCCCTGCGCTGCCAGCCGGCTGCGGTAGGCAGCGTAGCGGTCGACAAAGGCGTTCGCTGCGGCATAGTCGGCCTGGCCAGCATTGCCGACCACGCCGGTACCGGACGAAAAGAAGATCAAGAAGTCTAAGGGCAGCTCGGCAGTGGCCAGATCCAGATTGCGGACACCGGCCACCTTGGCCTCCATCACCTGTTTTAGTTCGTCATCCTGTTTGTTGATCAGCAGGCTATCTCGGATCACCCCGGCGCTATGTAACACGCCATTGAGGCAGCGATATTCGACAAGAATCCACTCGATCAATTGCTGCACCGCAGCACGGTCGCTGACATCCAGTTGACGGTATTCAATCTTGGTCCGGCCAGCGTCGACCCCAGCCAGCAACTGCGGGTCCACCGCCGAACGGCCTGTTAGAATCAATGTGGCCTCGTTGACACTGGCAGCGATCGCACGAGCGAAGATCCGTCCGAGGCCGCCTAGGCCGCCGGTAATCAGGTAGACTCCGCGATCCTTCCACGGCGCGTCGATCGCTAGATCAACCGGCGGACAGGGGAGCCAGCGTTGCACTTGGCGGTGTCCCGTCTGGTAACGGATCTCGACGTCGCCGGCGGCGGTATTTTCCTCCAGACGTTGCACCAGCGACCGTTGCTCGTCCAACTCGATCAGCTGGCCGGTAAAGTCCGGTGCTTCGAGCTGCAAGCTGCGCAGCATTGCTGCCAGGCCGCCGATCATCCGCCCGCCTTCTGGGTTGTAGACCGCGAGCTGGATTAATCGCCGTCCGTCGACACTCTGACTGAGTAATAGCCGAATTCGCTGCAGCAGCACCAGTGCCGCCTGTTGATAATCATCGGCTGGATCCTGCTCCGGCACGGCCAGTAAATCGCAGCGGCAACCGGCGTTCTGTCCGGTCAACTGGCGCTGCACGCCGGCGACGACCTGCTCGTCAAAGCCGCTCAGTAGGATTAGGCGCTGGCTAAAGCCGGCCGCCTCACTGTGACAGACCGCCTCGTCAGTCCATTGCGGCTGGAACAGCAGGGTTTCCATCAGCAGCTTGTCAGTCGTGGCCGGGTCGCTGTGGTCGCCGAGCACCCGAGAGGTAAAACCTTGCATCAACACGCAGAGCTTGCCCTGCTGATCAAATAGTTCGATATCCAGTCGTTGCAGGCCGTTATCGGCCTGCTGATCGTCGCGCCGTTTGGCATAGGCCACCCTGGCCCACATCCGCTCGCTGCAGCGATCCAACACCTGCAGGCCTTCAAGAGCAAAGGGCAGCGTCGGTCGCATCACCGGCGGCAGATTTTCCCTGTCGCCTTCGGGAAGTACCACGTCGGCGCCGATACTCAGGGCAATAGCCGCCTGCAGCGCCGAGTCCATCAGTGATGGATGCAGCAGGTAGTCGTTGAAGCTGTCGTGTTGGCAGGATGGCAAGGCAAGCTCCGCCAACACCTCTCCCCGTCCCAAGGCGACCGATTGCAGGCCCTGGTAGGCCGGGCCGTGCTCAAAAGTCATTTCCCGGTAGGCTTGGTAACATTGCTCGGCACTCAACTGACCGCCATTAATCCTAGCCTTGAGAGCCGCCAGATCAACGTTGCATTGCGGCGACTGTTCAGCAAAACTCGCCAAGCCCTGGCTGTGTAGCACCGGCTCACCGGCGACCAGACCGGAGAGCGGATCATAGTTGCGGCTGGAGATCTCGAAGCGGATCTGATCGTCTTCTTCCAGCGTCAACTCAACGTCGATCTGCCGTTTTTGGCCGTCGATGATCAACGGCCGCAGCCAGACTACATTGCTGAATACCGGCTGCCGCTCTGACGCCGCCAGACCGTTGGCGGCCATCGCTACCGCGGCTCTGGCCATTTCCAAGTGGCCGACCCCGGGGAAGATCCGCCGTCCGCCCACCACATGCTGCTTGAGGAAAAACTCCTCGCCATCAAACACTGTGGTAAAGCGCTGGCTTAGCAGATCCGAAGTATTTCGCGCTAGAAAGGGATGCAGGCAGTTGGGGGTAAAACCCAGAGCCGCGCCTGCATTGCCCCCCACAGTACCCCGACGCGCAGGCGGTATCCAGAAGTTCTGCCGGGCAAAAGGATAAACTGGGGCGTGGATACGCCGGGCGTCGTCATAATGACGACGGTTGAACTCTATCCAATCGATCTTACCACCGGCCACCCAAGCCTCGGCCAGGGGTTGCAGGCCAGCGTGATTGCCTGTAGATGGCGGCTCGATGGTTGGATGTTCGCCTGTGTCGATCCGACAGTACCAGCAGTGCCGAGGCGAACGGCCGTCTAGCCAGTCGTCCAACTGCTGCGCCAGCTGAGCTTTGTCGGTGCATAGGAAAATCAACCGGTGATCCTGCGCTAACCGGCCCGTTTGCAGGGTATAAGCGAGATCCGCTAGCCGGACCGCCGGATCGACCAGCGCTTCGCTCACCAAGCGGGCATATTGTTTGAGGCTATCGGCGGTGCGCGCCGACAGTGGCAGTAGCAGCGGCCGGGACTCCTCGCTGGGTGTTGCGGTGGCGACTTCGATCGCCTCACGAATCACTATGTGCACATTGGTGCCGCTGTGGCCAAAGGAATTGAGCGCCGCCATCTGCAGGCCGCTCCCATCGACGAGCCAGTCGCTCAGCTCGCGATTGATATAAAACGCTGAATCTGCCAGCTCTATCTGTGGGTTCAGTTGTTCGAAGTTCAGTAAACCCGGCAGCTGACGGTATTTCATCGACAACAGAATCTTAATTAAGCTGACTACACCGGCGGCCGCAGAGGTGTGGCCGATATGGGCCTTGGCGCTACCTAGCGCACAATAGCCGGTATCGGGGGTAAACTGGCGGAAGGCCCGGGCCAGTGCGTTGACCTCGACCGGATCGCCGAGCGGCGTGCCGGTGCCATGGGCTTCGACATAGCTGATCTGCCTCGGGTTGATGTCAAAGCGCCGATACAGTTCGCTGATCAGCCGCTCCTGGGCCTGGCCGCTCGGCGCGGTAATGCCGTTGCTGGCGCCGTCCTGGTTTATGCCTGAAGCGCAGATCACCCCGTAGATCGGATCGCCGTCAGCAATCGCTTCCGGTAATCGTTTGAGGGTCACCATACCGACCGCTTCCGACAATACGATGCCGTCGCTGCGGCTGTCGAAGGTATGGCAGCGCCCGGTGGGCGACAGCATATCCATCTGTGACAGGCTGATCAGGCTTTGCTCGCTGAGGGTGGCGAACACACCGCCGGCCAGCGTCAGATTCGCCTCGCGGTTGCGTAGGCTCTCACAGGCCAAGTGAATTGCCGAAGCCGATGACGAGCAGCCGGTATTAACTACCAGCGCCGGCCCCTTAAAGTCGAGAAAATAAGACAGCCGTGAGGCGATAATCGCATCGGAGGCGCCGATAAAGGTTTCATGGAAATAGCCAGTCGGTTCAGCGCCGACAAAGATTCCTACCGACTGACCCTGGAAGCTTTTTGGGTTGTAGCCGGCATCTTCCAACGCCTTCCAGCTCTCCTGGAGGATCAGCCTCTGATGCGGATTCATGGATTCAGCGTCGCGGGGCGAGATATTGAAAAACAGCGGATCAAAATCATCCCGCTGTTCGAGGATCCCGCCCCATTTGCAGTAGGTCTTGCCGGGCTGGCGCTCCGGAGAATAGCTGCGCTGCGGGGCCAGATAACGTTCGCCCAATTCGACGACGCCGTCGACACCAGTGCTAAGGTTGCGCCAGAAGCGGTCGACGTTGTCAGCTGCGGGAAACTGTCCCGCCATGCCGATCACTGCGATCTCAACGTTTTCCTGCGCCCGCCCGGCGCCGGACAGGGTTTTACCGCCTGTTCCGGTCTGCTCTATACCTGGCGTAGCCTTGGCGGTGGCGGCTTTTAGTTGTTGCAGCCGCTGTTTGGCCTCGGCCACGGTGATCTGGCGATTTTGAAGCCTGGCGATAATGGATTGAAATTCTTGGCTGCTCATGATTGTCGTGTTCCGGCAGTTACCTGCACCGTACAGCAATTTCCAGCAGCGCTATGTTCTATGGCGCCATTGCTGACTAATTTCAGCAATGAATCAATTGACAATTCACCGGATAGAAATAGGTCTTCAAGTTGATTAGCGGACTGATGTTGCAATTCAACTTGAGGGTATTGCTCGGGCGCATTATTATTCCCTGCCGATCCGGCCTTATTAAGGCTGCTCAGCGAGGCTGTCATCTCTCTGTGGTAATTTTCGACGATATACGCCGATAATGTCGCCACGGTTGGATATTCAAACAGTATCGCGGTGCTCAGCTCGACGCCCAGCGCCTCACCAAGGTAGTTGACAAAGCTCGCCCCGAGGATTGAGTCAAGGCCGTAATCGAAAAATGGCTGCTCGCTGTCGATCTGCGCAGGGTTGAGCTGCAATGCCCTGGCAAGCCCCTCCACCACTAGCACGGTGGCCGCTTTTGGGTGAGCGCCACCAGCCCGGGCTTTGACAGCAGAATCAAGACGCTCCACCAGCTCGGGGCCATCCGTAAACTCAAGGCGGTCTCCACGCCCGCCGCCCAGTCGGGCGCTTTCCGCCGGATACTGGCTAAGCAAGTAGTCAACCAGGCTATCCAGGGTCGGATAGTCGAACAGCAATGCGGTGTTAAGCTCTGTACCCAGTGCCTCGCCGAGATGGTCGACAAAGCTCACTCCGAGGATCGAGTCGATACCGTAATCGGCAAAGGGTTGATCCACCACGATTCGCTCTGGCTCCAGTTGCAGCGTTTTGGCTAGGCCATTGAGCGCCACCACAATTAGCACATCGCGGCTGTTGCCGCTTCCGGCAACGCCGGCACCGCGCTCTTGGCCACGGCTAAACTGAGGTTCAGGGTTGCTGTTTCCCTGCTCTTGGCTATCTACCGGCGCCAGACGCTCCTGGCCATCGTTTTCCGCGACGATGATCTGCTGGCCGAGGCAGTGGGCGCACTCCACCGGAAAGGCGGCATTGCGAAACCCGGTCTCGCCCAGCAATCTGGCCCAGCTTTTTGGATAGAGCGCCGGCGTACCGGGGATTCGCAACTCGGGATCTTCATACAACCACCAGCCCTTGAGCAGACCGAAGGTGAGGTGGGAGAACAGCGACCTGTCGCTGATCTCGTTCATCACCAGGATACCGCCGCGACGCAACACCGCTTTGACGTGACTCATGGTGCGACGAATTTTGCCAGTGGCGTGCAGCACGTTGGCAGCGATCACTATATCGTAGCTGCCCAGCGCCAGCCCCTGACTTTCCGGCGGATGCTCGATATTCCACAACTGGTAAGTGAGGAAAGGGTTGGTCGAACCATAGGTTTTCCTAGCGTACATTAGAAACGCCTTGGATATATCGGTATAACAGTATTCGGCGATATGTTCGCGCCAGGGCTGCAGCGCCGGCAGCACGATTGAAGTGGTGCCGCCGGTGCCAGCGCCGATCTCGAGGATCCGGATCCGGCGTTGGGGGTCGTTGGCCAGTAGCTTTTCGATGTGCAGCTGCACTACGCCCGCGACTACCTGGTTGAAGTAGTCGGACAACGCGTTGTTGCGATAGACCCCTTCGACTTTCTCCATCGATGATTTGGGGAAAATGACATCTGTCGCTTGCATCCGACCACTGAGTATCGCCGGAAGCTGTTGCAAGCAGGCGTCAACCAGTTCAACCTGGGCCTTGCGCTGGGGGGCGGCCATTAACTCGCCGCTGAGCTGGCGCCAGCGTTCGGCCAGCTGCTGTTGTCGCTGAGGGGACGCCTTGTCATCGGCGCAGATCTGCGCGCCACGGCGCTGTACCAGGCCATGCTGTTGCAGCAGATCGATACAGGTCGACCACCAGCGACCATAGTTGTCACCAATCCCTGCCTCTCGGCGCAGGACTTCGCTGTCCTTGAAGCATCCTGGCTGCCTGAACAGCCCCATGCGGCACAGTTGGACTAACGTCATTCCGGCCATCGCCTCGTCGAAAGGCGTTGGGTCATGGGCCGCCAGTAGCGGCGCGGCGGCGACGCGGTGGCGCTCAAAGCCATCGACAGGCCTACGGACGCCTTCCTCTCCAAGCACAACTTGCTCTGCTTGCAGCTGCATCAATTGCTGTACCAGCACCGAAGCGGCCATGCAAATTACCTGATCAAGTTGGCCCCTGCTCAGCGCCTCGACAAAGCGGGCGAAACATTCAAAGCCCTCGCGATCCTCCAATGCACCGGCATGGCGGCTCATCGGTTGCGCCGATGGGTCTGCCGCTTGTTGCTCCGTCAGCGACGAGAGCCAGAACCCCCAGTTGATTGTGCCTACCGGGAAAGCAGCATGGCGCCGCAGGCTGTGCACCAAGCTGTCGGAGAAGGTGATCCCGGCGGCGTAAGCGGCCAACTTGGCCGCGCCGGAGAAGGCAAAGCTTTGCCCTGACGAGAAATAACACATGAAATCCAGCGGCTCGTTGGCGAAGGCGCGGTAGAACTCGATGCCTCCGCGGCTTTTTACCTCAAGGATCTCGCAGAACTGTGGCTCGGGCATCTGGGTGATGGGATCTTCATAATTAAACACCACGCCGGAGAAAATCGCTCCGTTGATCGCGCTGTAGCGCTGCTTTATCTGCGCCACAGCGCGCTGCAGCGATGCCAGATCGTTGGCATCGGCCTGGAGGTAATCCAACTGCGCCGGGTCGACCGCACCGTCGACACTGCGCAGACAGCGATCCAGTCTTCCCCGTACCTTGGGATCATCCGGCCGGCTGCGGCCCAGCCAAATCACCCTTGCCTGGTAATCAGCCAGCAGGTAACGGCTGATGATCCCGCCAACGGTACCGCTGCCACCGAGGATCACGTAAACGCCATTGCGCTTCAGCGCCGGGGTGACAAAATCTCTCTCAGCCAACACCGGCTGCTGAGGCTGCCAGGTCAGGCTGAAGATACGGCGGCGATAGCGCTCGCCGCCGCGCAGACACAGCGCCTCGCCACGCGCCAGCCCGCGTTCGCTCAGCAACTGGCGCACCAATTGCGGCAGGCGCCGGCTGTCGGCCAGCTCATGGCTTTCGACATCGATATTACGCACCCGGAACCTGTGTTCGCCCTGAGCAATCGCATAAGCCATACCGGTCAGGCCGCCACCAAAGGCGCTCACTGGCCCACCGGCAATGTCGAAGTTGTTCTGGCTGATGATGTAGCTGTCAATCGCCTGGCGATGGCCATGTTGTTTGAGCCACTTGATCAACCTGAGTAGCAGAATCTCGTTATATTGCGGGCTGTCGAGCAGCGCTTGCCAGTTAGTTGGCTCACCTTTGCCGCCGATAAAATAGAGACAATCGATCGCTGGATAGCCGCCGAGACAGAAATCCAGCGCTTGCGGATCGGCAACATCCAACGACCAGTGATCCGTCGCTAGGGAACGGTTCCGCTGCCCCGGCTCCAGGCGGAGCACCCGACCGCCGTCGGCGATAAAACCTGCGCTGACGAGGTACTGACTAGCGATCGCTTCAGCAGCTACCGCAGCCGAGGGGCCGGCGACGATCAATACGCAACGGTGCTCGCCGATCAGTGGCTCACCGCCTTGCCCATCGGCCTGCCAGCGTGCCAGATAGCTCAGTCGATCACAGGCGGTTGAAGCCACCGGCGCGGCGACAGCTGCCTCCATGGCGCTTGCTGACTGGGCCGGGATCTTTGCTACTACGGCGGCTTCGCAGTTGTCTCTGGCGGCTCCCCCTATGCCAAGCGGCAACCAGAAGGTCTCGCGGGCGAAGGGGTATACTGGCAGGCTGATCCGGTATGGCCGCGGGCCAGGACGTTCGGTGTGCAGCAGTGACCAGTCAATGGCCTCGCCATCGACCCACAATTCCAGCAGTTTGTGGAGCTTGCCCCTGTCGACCCAGCTGCGGATCACCGGCGCCAGATTCTCATCGGCTTGGGCGGCCAACCGTCTACGCTTGACGTCGCCCAGGTAGATGCCGTCACTGGCCTGGCCGCCGCTGTCGATAAACTCTCGCAACCTCGTTGCCAGAGCGGCGGGCGACTCGGCCACCAAGCCAAGCCGCGTCGCCATCATCTCTCGGCCGGTTTGCAGAGTGTACGCAAGGTTGACCAAGTCTCCGCCCGACATATGCGGCCGGGCTTCAACATAAGCCAGCAGCGCCTCGGCATAGTCGTGCAACCGCTCGCCGTCTCGGGCCGACAACAGGATCACCTCGGCGCTATTACTGTTTGGTGGCTCGCGGTATTCCTCGTGCTCCTGCAGCAACACATGGGCATTGGCGCCGCCGGCGCCAAAGGAAGAGACTCCGGCGATGCGCGGTCCCTCGTCTGCCGGCCGCCAGTCGCCCAACGCCTGTTGCAGGTAAAACGGCGTGGCTTCCAGCATCAGGTTGGGGTTGAGCTTGGCGGCATTCAGGGTCGGCGCGATCTGCTTGTGTTTGAGCTGCAGAATCACCTTGCTGACGCCGGCGATGCCGGCCGCCCCTTCTAAATGGCCAATATTCGATTTCACTGAGCCCAGCGCGCAGCGGCCAGGATCGATGCCATCAATCGCAAAGGCCTGGCTCAGTCCGCTTACCTCAATTGGATCACCTAACTCGGTGCCGGTGCCGTGGGCCTCGATATAACTGATCTGGCTTGCGTCCAGCCCAGCCTGCTCGATCGCCAGGCGGATCACCCTGGCCTGAGCCTGGGGATTGGGTACGGTGTAGCCGTTGGTTTTACCACTGTGGTTGACCGCAGAGGCGCGGATTACCGCGTGGATGTTATCTCTGTCCGCCAACGCCTGCGACAAGGGCTTCAGCAACAGGGCTCCGACACCCTCACCGGGTACAAAGCCGTTACCGCCTTCACCAAAGCTGCGACAGCGACCGTCTTTCGACAGCATTTGGCCGGCGCACAGCTCAACATAGTTGGAGGGATGCAGATAGAGGTTAACGCCACCGGCGAATGCCATTCGACACTCGCCGCGACGCAAGCTTTCGCAGGCCCGGTGCAGCGCGGCCAGAGACGACGAACACATGGTGTCCACCGGTTCGCTCGGTCCGTTCAGATCCAATACATAGGAGACCCGGTTGGCGATTGAGCCGAACGAGGTGCGGGGAAATATCATATGGCCTTGCTCACGCAACGCCAGTCCGTAGAGGCCGTATCCCGTTTTGGTGATCCCAGCGAAGACCCCGACATTGCCTTGGTATTGTTCGGCCAGATCCGCCTTGGTGATCCCAGCGTCTTCCAGTGCCTGCCAACAGGACTGCAAAAACAGCCGTTCCTGGGGGTCCATGTTGACCGCCTCACGGGGGGAGATATTGAAAAACAGCGGATCAAAATCGGCAAAACCGTCGATAAAGCCGCCCCACTTGCTATAGCTGCGGCCTTGTTTCAGCGCCTCCTGCACCGAATCGACATAAAAGTCCTGCAGCGACCAGCGGTCCGCTGGAATCTCGATGATGCTGTCGCGCCCCTCTTTGAGGTTGCGCCAGTATTCATCGAGGTTGGCAGCTTGGGGATAACGGCCACTGATCCCGATCACCGCTATAGGCTCAACCGGGGGAGTCGCCACCGGCTCAGCGGCTATCGTTTCCAGGTTGGCGACAACCGCCGCGCCTCTACTCAGAGCTTGAGTCTGTACTCGCCCGCGGTTTTCCGCTTCGGCCAAGCCGCTCCACAACAAACAGGCACGATGATGGCGCTCCACCAGGTAGCCGGTCAGCTCGTTAAGGCTGTGGTATTCAAAAAACAGCGTTTTCGACAGTTGGCGCTCCGCCGGCTGCAGCGCTGTCATCAGGGAGAAGGCATCTTCCAGCGCCTTGTTGAGCCGGGTAATCATGATCGAGTCGATGCCGTACTGTTCCAACGGCGCATCGGATTTGACATGCCCGGACGGTAACTTGGTGACTTCACAAAACACCGCCTTGAGCCGTTCAAGAGTGGCGGCAGCCAGCCGCTCGCGATCCACCCCGACATTGGCTAATGTCATCGGGTCTTCAGCACCACCGCCAGCAGTGGCCAGCACTTCAGCGCCTGGAATATGACTATGGATCTGCGCCAGATCGCCCTCGATCACCAATAACCGTTCCAGGCCGGCGTTCAGTCCCAGTTGTAAGGCCTTGACGCCATGGACCGACTGCATCGGCGTCATCCCGGTCTTATGGCGGATTTTCGCCCGGTCGGCGGCGCTGATCTGCATGCCGCCGTCCCGCCACAGCGGGTAATTGATCGACATCGTATGACCAAATCGCTGCCCCTGCTCGACCCGCCTGTTGCGTAGTCCGGCAAAGTGATCCATGAACGCATTAGCTGCGGCGTAGTCAGCCTGGCCCACGCTGCCAAGCACGGCCGAGCAGGATGAAAACAGTACAAAAAAATCCAGATAGAGCCGACGGCAAGCCCGATCCAGCAGTTCGACGCCGATCACCTTGGCGGCAAACACCTCAATAATGTCCTGAGGGGTTTTCCGGGCGAGCAGCCGATCCCTATTGATCCCCGCGCTATGCAGTACGCCGTTGAGGCCGCCATACTTGGTGCAGATTTCATCGACCAACTGTTCAAGAGCTTCGGTGTCGGTTAGATCGACTTGGTGGTAACTGACCTCGGTGCCGGCGTCGCGCACCTCCTGCAGATGCGCCTCCTGGCAGTTGTCGAGGGCCGAGCGGCCGATCAAAATCAAAGTGGCGTTGCGACACTGTTCAGCAATCGCCTTAGCGAAGATCAGTCCCAGACCACCGGCGCCGCCGGTGATCAGGTAAACGCCCTGATCTTTCCAACCTACTGTCGCGCCGATACTGCCCATTCCTGCGACATCATCAGCCAGCTCCTGCCATTGCAGCTCCTGGCGGCCACCTTCAGAGAGGCTTCTTTGCAATACCGAGCTGCCGCTGTGATACGTCTCGGAGAGCATCGCCGTTAGCTGGCTGAGCTGCAACGTTGGCAATGGCCTGCCGGCCTCGACCTTGATCAACAGGCAACGGGCGCTGAGGGTTGGCTGCTCCAGGCAAGCCGTTTTCAGCAGGCCGTTAAGACCGGCATAAAGAAAATCATCCGGTTTCTGCTCGGCAATCACCAGTTCAATCTGCACCCGGCCACTGAGCTTTTGCAGCCGCAGTAACAGCGCAATCGCCAGTTCCTGATAACGCGCCGCCGGGGTGATCTTGCTGGAAGCCAGGATTTCACAGTTGAAACTGCCCCCCGCGGAGGTTGATAGGAGTTGCAATTGCGCCACCTGCTCGCTGTTGAACCCGACCAACAACAGCAAGCGCTGGCCGGCATCATCATCAGCGGCTCCGCCCAGAGTCTCCTGCCAGACAGGCCGTGCCAGGAACAGTCCAGTAGAGGGCTGCGGTGGGTTGTCGCCCTTTGACTCATCAGTTGCGTTCGGCTCTTCGAAAGCGTCCTGCTCGACGATGACCAACTGCGGAGTCTGATCGACCCAGTAACGCTCTTTAGCAAACTGGTAACTTGGCAGGTGGATACGCTTTGCCGATCCGGCTGGCCACAGCGCCGTCCAATCGATCTCTGCGCCGCCGATCCACTCGATAGCCAGTCGCCCGGTTTCGTCAGCCGACGATATTATTGGCGAATCGCCGTTGGCCAGCTGCGCCAGCTGGGCTTGCAGTTCCGGAAGATCGGTGGCGACCACCGCCGCCCGCACCCGCATAGCCTCCCTGGCGGTCTGTAAGGTAAAGGCAATATTGGCCAACAGCCCCTCCGCCGGCGACTCTCTTCTGTCCAGCCAACGCGCCAGTGCCCGGGCATTGTCCTGCAGGCTTTCGGCGGTTTTGGATGACAGTGGAATAATCCGGCTGGCTGTAGGCGGCGTGGGACACTGGCACACGGCTTGTCCCGCTTGGTATTCACCGATCACCAAGTGGGCGTTGGTGCCGCTATGGCCAAAAGAGTTCAGTGCCGACAGCAGCCGTTCGCCGCTACTCGGCCGCCAGTCAATCGCTTGACGGTTGATATAAAACGGCGAGCCCTCCAGCTCAATCAGCGGGTTGAGCCGCTCGAAGCCAGGCATCGCCGGCAGCCTGCGGTGTCGTATCGACAGCAGGATCTTGATCAGGCCGATCACCCCGGCGCCCGCGGCTGCGTGGCCGAGGTTAGCTTTGGCGCTGCCCAACACACAATATCCTTGGGCGTCGGTGCGCTGACGGAACGCGCGGATCAATGCGTTGGCCTCGACCGGATCACCGAGCCGGGTGCCGGTACCATGGGCCTCGACATAGCTGATCTGCGATGGGTCGATGGCGAACTTATGATAGATATCGCGGATCAACTGCTCCTGAGCTTCACCGTTGGGCGCGGTAATGCCGTTACTGGCCCCGTCCTGGTTAACCCCCGAGGCTTCAATGACGCCGTAGATCGGATCACCGTCGGCCTCAGCGTCTTCCAAGCGTTTCAGCACCACCATGCCGACACCTTCGGAGATCACTGTGCCGTCAGCCGTAGCGTCGAAGGTGTGGCATTGGCCACTGGGGCTGAGCATGTCGATCGCCGATAGGCTGATCAATCCCCGCTGATCCAGCAGCGCATAGACCCCGCCGGCCAGCGCCATATTGCTTTCTCCGTGGCGCAGGCTTTCGCAAGCCTGGTGGATTGCTACTCCGGAGGAAGAACAGCCGGTATTGACTACCATCGCCGGCCCTTTGAGATCGAGGAAGTAAGACAGTCGAGAAGCCACGATCGCCTCGGAGCTGCCGGTAAAGGAGTCGTGGTGATAACCGCCTGGCTCCGCGCCGATATAGACACTGATCGCAAGGCCCGCCAGGGTTATCGGGTTATAACCTGCATCTTCGAGCGCCTTCCAGCTTTCCTGCATCACCAGCCGCTGGTGCGGAGTCATCGACTCCGCTTCATGAGGCGTGAGGTTAAAAAACAGTGGATCGAAGCAGTCGCGGTCCTTGAGTATCCCCGCCTGTTTGCAGTAACTCTTGCCTGGTTGTTTATCGGCACTGTAGAAACGTGGATCAAGATAATTCTCCGGCAACGCCTCCACGCTATTGCGTCCGGCCAGCAGGTTATCCCACAGCTCATCGGTATTATCGGCGCCGGGGAACTGTCCGGACATGCCGATCACCGCGATTCGCCCTCTGGCGGCCGCGTTCGCCGCCGGGGTCGCGTCGCTAGCAGTCGACCGACCGGCTCCCCCTAGTGCCGCAGCCATGACAGGGCTGATCGTCGCTGCCGCAACAGGGATGGCCCGCGGCTCTGTCTCCGAAGCGTCATCGGCTACCGCGGTGCCCGCGACAACCGGTTTGGCCAGCGCCCGCTTGATCTGCGCGCCATAAGTGTTTTGCAGGTAATCCCGCAGCTTGGCCACCGTGGCCTGTTCAAATAGGATCGCGCTGTTGAGTTTGAGTCCCAACTGATTGCCCAGTTGTTTGACAAAGCCGACACCGATGATTGAATCCACGCCATAATCGGAAAATGGTGTGCGTAACGCGATGCTCTTCCCATCAGCCTTGAGGGTCTGGGCCAAGGAATTGATGATCAATTGTTGCAGCCTGTCTGCAATATCCTCGGATTGTCCGGTCCCGCAGACTCGATGCGAGTTTAATATTAAATCCCTGTTTTCTGGTTGGGGCGTCAACGTGGCTGTCTGTAGAATCAACCCGTCACTATGGGCAGTAATGATCTGCTGGCCTAGGGTGATCCCCTGCTTGATTCGCAGGCAGACCTGTCTAAAGCCCTCGCTCCACAACAGCTCAGTCCAGCTGTCCTCGGCCAGTAGCGGCGAGCCAGGAATTCGAAGTTGTTTGTCTTCATACAGCCACCAACCATCGAGTAAGCCGAAGGTCACAGTCGCCGCTGTGGTCTTGTGGTTCAGCTCATTCAACGCCAGTAGGCCGCCACCGCGCAGCATCGCCTTGGTGTGGGCTAGCGTCCGGCGCATATTGGCTGTGGCGTGCAGCACATTGGTGGCGATGACTATGTCATAGCCGAGAGCGGTAGGATTCCTGTCGTCAAAAGGTTGGCTGATATCAAGAATTCGAGTGGTAAAGTAAGGGCGACCAGCGGCGAAGCAACTTTCGCCGTACTGTAAAAACGCCCGGGAGATATCGGTGTAGCAATATTCGCTGATCTGCCCAGCCAGCGGCTCCAGCGCGGCCAGCACCCTTGCTGTGGTGCCTCCGGTGCCGGCACCAATCTCAAGGATCCGCACCGGCCGCCGGGGGGCAATCTCAACCAGGCGGCGGACATAACCGGTCACCAGCAACGCTAACTGATTGTTGAAGAAATCCGACAGGGTATTATGTTTGTAAATCCCCTCGACCTTGGCCATCGAACCGTCAGGGAACAACAGATCCGTCGCCTGAGTACGACCGGTAAGGATCTGTGGCAGCTGTTGCAGGCAATCGTCGATCAAGGTCGCCTGAACCTGGCGATCACGATCTTTCAGGTAGCGGTCGCGCTGTTCCCGCCAGGCCGCCCAGATCGCCCCACGGCGCTCTTCGGCAATGTGCGCCGCCAGACTGAATGTCTCGCCCTGCTGGTGTAGCAAGCCATGCTCCACAAGGATCGCCAAGCACTCCTCCCACCAGCGGCGATACCTGTCGCCAATCCCTGCCTGCTGTCGCCAGGCTTCAGCACTTTGCCGATTGGGCGTGTTGAAAATCCCCAGCGTCTGCACTTGGATCAACAGCAACACGGCGATCGACTGATCGAGGACCCGAGGATCAAAGATCCGCTGCAAGCGAGCTAGTTCGGAGGATTCCAGCTCGATGCTTTGCGGAGGTTGCATCGGCGCGGCGAGCGGATCCAACCGATACTGCCGTCCCTGCAGCACGGCCATCAGCTGGCGCACCGCGGTCGAAGCCTTGATGCACAGTAACCGAGGCAGTGAGCCGCTGGCCAGGTTGGCGACAAAGCGGCTGAAGCAGGTGAATCCCTCGTCATCGCCGATTGCGTCCATATGGCGGCTGATCGCCTGCGCTTGCAGCGAGGCGCGCCAGAACCCCCAGTTAATCACCCCGACAGGGAAGGCTGCCACCGGGTGGATCGCCTCGGCGAAGGCGTCGGCAAAAGTGATGCCGCAGGCGTAGGCCGCCAGTTTGGCCGCTCCGGAGAATGCAAAGCCCTGGGCGGAAGAGAAATAACAGAGGAAATCGAGTTGCTGCCCGGCAAGCGCCTCATAAAAATTGATACTGCCGCGGCTCTTGATTTCGATAATTTGCCGAAATTGCGCTTCTGAAGTCTGCTGAATGCTGTTTTCAAAATCAAACACCATGCCGGAAAACACGGCACCATTGATCCGCCCATAGCGCTGGTTGATCTGTGCCACGGCCTGCTGTAACTGCGATAGATCCGTCGCATCGGCCTGGATATACTCGACCCGGCCGTGGAAATGGTCCATCGTAAGGCTTTGCTGCACCTCGCGGCTGTCGGCGGCCTTACGGCCAAGCCAGATCACCCTGGCCTGATAATGCTCGATCAACTGGCGACTAATCACCTGGCCGATGACGCCGCTACCGCCCAGGATCAGGTAGACCCCTTGGTGTTTCAGCGCCGAGGCGCTGTCGCCATTCGTCGGCAGGGCCAATGGCGTCAAGTGCTGGACAAAACGCTCGCCCCGGCTGAGCTTGACCAGTTCTCCCCGCTCCGAGGCCGGTTCGGCGAGGATTTGCGCCAGCAGCCGTTGCCGGCTGCATGGCGTGTCTAGCTCGGCGGGGCTGATGTCCAAGTTGCGCAGCTGCACCCGGTGATCGCTCTGGGCCATCGCATACCCCAGCCCCGCCATGCCTGCTCCCAGCGGGTTGCCCGGTCGTGACTTGCCGGCAAAAGCGTAACGGCCGAGCGATAACAGGAAACAGTCTATCCAGGCGCCGGCGGCCAGTTGTTGCAGCGCCTTGAACAACCTCAGCAGCGGCAATTCGTTGTATTGCAGGCTATCGGCCAACATCAGCGGCACGACGTTGCCTCCGGCTTCCGCGCCGATCACCATGACCTGCGCCACCTCGCCGACCGCTGCGAGTATTCGCGCAAAACCTTGCGGATCATCGTAGCCGTAACGCCAGCGCCCGGCCGTCAGCTCGGCGGTGGCGCCCGCACCGCAGTCGATCCGTACCACCCTGCGACTATCACGATAATGATCAGCTAGCGCGTCTAGCAGCAGCCCGGTAGCGGCGCCGCCTTGCTCCGCCGCCACCAGCACGATTGCCCCGGGGCCAGGTGCCGCGGCTTGCTCGGCCGCGGCTTGCGGCTGCCAGTGCGGCAGATAACAACAGTTGGCCAAATTGTTGTCGACCTGATCCACGTGGAGCGATGGTAACGACTTTGCCGCTAGGGCGTCGGCTCGGTCGTTGCAGGAGGCCGGCGGGTGCGCCAATCCGGGCATCCAGTAACGGTTTCTGACAAAGGGATAAGCCGGCAGACTCATCCGCATGGGCCGCCGATGAGAACGGTCGAGATAGAGCCGATCCCACTCAATCGCGCTACCACGCACCCACAACGCTGCCAATTTGGCCAACTGGCCTTGCTCCAGCCAATGCTCGATCTGCGTCTCGGTGTCGGACAACCGCGAGTCGAGCGACTCGTCAAAGGAATCAACATGACCGTAGAACGAATCATCGACATTCTCGCCAGCGAGCCACCGTGCTAGACGGCACCGCAGATCCGGAGCGGAATCGACCATCAGCGCCAGCCGCGCTGCCATCGGCTCTCGCCCCACTTGCAGGGTAAACGCCAGATCCGCCATCTCAACCCGGTGGCCGTCTTCACTGTCGAGGTAAGCTTGCAATCGAGACACCGATTCGGCCAGGCGCTGTTCGTCGCGGGCCGACAGCAGGATCAACCAGGGAGCGGGTGCGGCGGGTCGTCGATCCGCTGCACCGATATATTCCTCGACGATCAGCGAGGCGTTGGCGCCTCCAGCTCCAAAGGAGGAGATCGCGGCGATCCGTGTCGCGCCGTTGGCTAGCCAGGGCGCCAGCTGCCGCTGCACCCGGAACGGCGTGTGTTCGAAGTGAATCTTCGGGTTAAGCTGCTCGGCGTGCAGCGACGGCGCCAGCTGGCGGTGCTTCAATTGCAGCAGCACCTTGCTCAAGCCGGCGATGCCAGCGGCGCTTTCACAATGACCGACATTGCTCTTGACCGAGCCGATGGCGCAACCGTTGCTAGTGCTAGTACTGAAAGCTCGACTCAGGCCGCTGATCTCGATTGGATCTCCCAGTGCGGTGCCGGTGCCATGGGCTTCGATATAACTGATCTGGCTGGCATTGATACCGGAGCGCGACAGCGCTTTTTCCAATACACGCTGCTGGGCGTCTGCGCTGGGCACGGTATAGCCGTTGGTCTTGCCGCCGGCGTTGATCGCGCTGCCACGAATCACCCCGTAAATCTGGTCACCATCGGCAATCGCCTTGTCTAGCGGTTTGAGCACCACCGCACCCACACCTTCCCCATCAACGAAACCATCGGCATCACCACCAAAGGCGCTGCATCGTTCGCCTGGCGACAGCATCATCATCTCGCACAGGCCGAGGTAGTGGTGTGGATTAACAACTAGGTTGACGCCGCCTGCAATCGCCATCTCGCAGGTGCCGTTAGCCAGGCTTTCAACCGCCAGGTGGATCGCCGTCAACGATGAGGAACAGGCACTGTCGACCACAAAACTCGGTCCCTGCAGATCCAGTTGGTAGGACACCCGGTTGGCGATCGACCAATAGTTGCTGATTGGGTTATAGCTGCCGTTCATTACCCCGACAAAGACCCCGACCTCGCCCTGTTGATGCAGAGTCGCCGGGTTGTAGCCCGCGTCTTCGATACTGTGGTAGGCTACTTCAAGGAACAGCCGCTCCTGAGGATCCATCCGCTCGGCTTCGCGGCGAGAGATTCGGAAGAACGCTGGATCAAACTGATCGATGTCCTTAAGGAAACCACCCCAGCGGGTATAGATGTGGCCGGCCTTCCCCTTCTCCGGATCAAAATAACGGCGCCAGTCCCAGCGGTTAGCTGGAATTTCGTCAATGGCGCAATGACCGCCGATCAAGTTACGCCAAAAGGCGGTCATCGACTCCGCGCCGGGATAGCGGCCGTCAAGACCGATAATAGCGATCTTGTTTTTACTGCTCTGCCCAGCAAAGGCGGCCGTCGTCCCTGTGTTATCGATGTCTGGCGTGCAATCAAGATCCAGCGTTGGTTGGGCATTAGCCTTCGACACGGGTTGCGCAACGACTGCCGCCTTCTTGTTCTGTTCAACGTTGGGTTGTCCCAGCAGAGTCTTAAGCTCGTCTTCTCGGTGCTGGATAAAATGTTCGGTCAGCGCTGCTAGGGTCGGTACTTCAAAAAACAATGCGCTGTCGATTGCTTTGAATTGCTCGTTAAAAGCATTGGTCAGCCTGACGACCAGGATCGAGTCCAGGCCATATTCTTCCAGCGGACGAGACAGGTTCATCTTGTCTGCCGGGATCTTCAGCGTTGAGGCTACCAGCTCCCGAAGGTATTCGCCGACCCGACGCCGCCAGCTGTCCGACGTTGTCTCGTCCTGCTCCGGGCCGAAATCGCCGTTACGCTTGTTGGTGGTGGACTGTGGCACTGCCCGTCGCTCCATCTTAGCGATAGGCTGACGCACGATACCGTCACTCTCGGCAAGGATGATCTGTTGGCCCAGGCCATGGGCCTTCTTGGCCGGGAACAGAACCGGGCTGAACCCTTCCTGCTCCAGCACCGCCTGCCACCCAGCTGGCGACAGCCCGGGGCAACCGGGAATGCGCAATGCGCCATCCCGGTAGAGCCACCAGCCTTCGAGCAGACCGAAGCTCAGGTGGGTAAACAATGAGGCTTCGCTGATTTCATTGAGCATCAACAATCCACCCTTGCGCAAGGCAGCCTTGGCGTTGCGCAAAGTCTGGCGGATCTCCGGCGTGGCGTGCAGCACATTGCTCGCCATCACCAGATGATAGTGATCTGTGGCGATCCCCTGCTCAGCACAGGGACGGGAAACATCAAACAGCCGAGTTTGTAAAAACGGGTTGTTCCGGCCAAATTTATGGGTGCCATGCTGCAGGAAAGCAGTGGACAGATCGGTATAGCAGTATTCGCCAATATGGCGTCGCCAAGGCACCAGCGCAGCCAGTAACCCTGCCGTGGCGCCACCGGTGCCTGCGCCGATCTCGAGAATCCGCAACGGTTCGGCGTCCGCAGGACGGCTTTCGATATAGGCCAACGCCGCCTCGATCATCACTTGATTAAAGTAATCGGAGATCCTGTTGTTCTTATATACCCCTTCCACCAGAGCCATCGAGCCACCAGGAAAAATTACGCTGGTAGCCGGCTGCTCGCCGGTCAGTAATGATGGTAGGCTCGTCAGGCAGGCATCGAGCAGCTGCGCCCTAGCCGCCAGATCGGCGTCCTGGCGCCAAATCGTTAACCGCTCGCGCCATTGCCGCCATAACTCGTCGGGATCGCCGGCCTCGACGCCGGCGACATACCTCAGGCTTTCAGCCAGCCAGGGGTGGAAATAATCCGGCGTGGCGTTACCGTGCTGCGTCGTGAGGTAGAGCAGATCCTCGCTGCGACGTAGCCCCAGCCCGTGCAACTGGATCGCCAGCAGGCGGCACGCCAGCGCTTCAAGCTCACTGACTAGATATGCTGTTGTCTGATTTGCGTCTGTTAACATGTTCCAATTTCCTTGTGACGCGTCTGCCGTCCATTAATGGCTATTTCTCTATGAGGTGTTGCGTCATCTGCACTGGGACGGCTGCGCCAACGCCGCCAGCCTGTCCCCTAGCCGATCCTGCATCGCCGCCGCCATGCCGCCGTGGTTATCCGGATAGAGCTTGATTTGTTCGTTGCTAAGCAGTCTTGCTAAGCTGTCGAGGCCGTTGATCTCTTCACCTTGCAGGATCTTCAGCAACGCCAATTGATCCATTACGCCACCCAGCAATTGCTCCAACACCAGCATTCCTTCCTCTGGCTCGATAGAGCCCAGTCCCAGCGCGGTCATCCTGTCACGGTAACGGGCGTCACTCACCGTGCCGACACTACCCCAATATCCCCAGTTGATCACTTTGACCGGACAGGGCCAGTCGACTCTGAGTCGATCGGCAAAGGCATCGGCAAAAGTGCAGCCGGCAGCGTAGTTGCTTTGGCCGGCTGCTGTGCTGAAGGACATCATTGATGAGAAAAACAGTACGAAATCTAGTGAGGCGGCGTTCTCCCCGAAAGTCCGGGCCAGAGCCACGCTGGTCGCTACCTTGGCGTTCAGAACAGTGGTAAAGGTATGCTCATCCATGTTTGTCAGGCTTTGATCCTTAAGCACGATCGCCGAGTGCACCACGCCGTTGATCTCGCCATAGCGCTCGGTAATCCGCCGCCGCGCCTCGCCAAGTTGCTGCTCATCAGCGGCGTCGACCTGGAGATAAACAGGTGCCGGGGCATTATGGCGAAGGCTAAGGGCAGTCAGCTCATCCAGCTTATCTTCGAGCTGGCGATCCGGTAACCGGCGACCGATCCAGATCACCCTGGCGCGATGGCGGCTGATCACATGGCGGCTCCAGACTGCGCCGATACCACCAGCGCCGCCGATCACCAGGTAGACGCCGCCGTCGCGATAGGCAAGCAGCCCTGCGGGCGGCGTGTCGACCGTCACCCGGGCCAACTGCCGAAACCACCACTGGTCCTGGCGCAGCGCCAGCAATTCGCCGGAGGCTACGCCATCGAACGGCGCGCTGGCCAGTGAAGCCAACTGCTCGTCAGCCAGATCCGCGAGTTGCACTCTCCAGTGGGGGTATTCTTTGGCCAGCGAGCCAGCCAATCCATGAACCGCAGCGTGGGCTGGCCGGCAGGATTCGCCAGGCAGCGTCTTGATCGCCTGTTCGGTGATCAAGGTCAACCGTAGAGGCTGACGACCGTAACCCAAGCTCAGTAGCGCCTTGATCAGTTTGAACAGCGCCAGTACTCCGTGCTGTTGCGCGGCGATCAGCTTCGGCGAGCCAGCGGAGTTATCGTCGCTTGGCGGCGCCAGCCAAATCACCTCGGCTAGGTCAGGCCGGGCGTTCAGCTCGGCCTGGTAGCTGGTCTCTGAGTCATTCGTCTCCAGCGCCAAGGCGGCGCCGGGGTAAAGTTCGGCCAACGCCTGGCGTCGGGCTAGGGTCGCGCCGAAGATCAGCGTCGCGCCATTATGTTCACGCTGCTCCCCTCCCGCACCGTTGACCATCGACCATATCGGCGCCAGCAGCTGTCGCTCTTCCAACCGCTGCTGGGGGACGGTCTGGTCAGCTTGCCTTACCGTCGCGGTTGACAGCCTTGAGCCCGGAGAGAGTTGTCTGGAGCTTAAGCCAAAGAGCCGTACAGAGATCCATCCCTGATCGTCACAGAGATCGATATCAATTCTGCCGGCTGGGTTATCTCCGGCTTCTCTGCGCAGCAGGGCCCACATCCGTCGCCGACAGGGTGCAATGATCTCTAGCCGCTCCAGCGCAAAAGGCATCAAGGGTGACGTCAGCTCCGCCACACTGCTGTCGAGGGGCAACAACATGCCGATCGCCGCCTGCAGCGCGCTGTCAATGATCCCCGGATCCAGCCGCCAATCATCAGCTATGTTGGACAATGACCCGCAGAGATCCAACTCCGCCAGCACCTCGCGTCGGCCGCCCCGCTCCGCCACCATCAACTGGCGGATCCCGCGATGGCTGTCACCGTAATCTACGCCCATCTCATCAAACAGCCGATAAACTTCACCGCTGTCGAGCCGGAGTCGCCAGTTGCGGCCCCGCCAGTGCGCTAGATCCAGCCGGTCTTCATTGAGCGGCAGGCCGGTTATCGCAGTGGCCTGGCAATGCAGCACTGCTTGGTCGCTATCGTTGCTGAGTAACTTGACTCCGATCCGTCCGTCTTGGCGCTCCAGGCTGATTTGCATGCTGCGCGGATTTGATTCAACTGTCAGCGGTGCCAACCAGTTAAGCTGCTCGATCACCATAGTGTTGGCCTCGCCGTCGGCCAGCGAATGAGTCACCGCTACCCTAATCATCTCCAGATAGGCAGCACCTGGCAGGGTTTTGCGCCCGCCGACCCTATGATCCCTCAGCCAAGGTTCATCGCCGCTGAATTCAGTAATGAATCGCTGATAGTCGAAGCCCGAGTTGTTTTGATGCAGCAACGGGTGCAATTGCACGGGTGCCAAAGATGATCGTCTAGCACCGGTTGGCGCCCAGTAGCGATTGGTGGCGAAGGGATAACTAGGCAAGCTGATTCGCTGGCGTTGTTCGCCGCTGGCGGCCCACAGCGCTGTCCAGTCGATGGACAGCCCCTCGCTCCACAGCTCTAGCAACTGTTGCTGCTCACCGTCCGCAAAGAGCCTGGCCAGTTGCTCGCGCCACTGTGTCTGAAAGCTGGCTTTGAACTGTTCAGCTCGTTCGCTGATCGCGGTCTCCTCAGTGCAGATCCAGCCACTGCTGTCGCCTGCAGAGAGGCGGTGTAATGCGTCGAGTAGGCTTGCCATCTCACTAGTGATTAACGCTGCGCGATGCTCCATCGCCTCCCGGCCAACCTGTAGGGTGTAGGCAATCGCCGCCAGGCTGTCAGTGGCCTGTGGATGCTCCAGTCTGGCCAGCAGGCGGCTAGCGATCTGCCGCAACTGGTCTGGCTCTCGGGCCGACAGCAGAATCATTTCGGTCTTGCCGCTATCGCCGAGCAGAGGCTTCGCTTTACTGTATTCCGCGACGATCAAATGGCCGTTGGAGCCGCCGGCGCCAAAGGAGGAAATTCCGGCGATCCGCGGCATGGCCTGGCCGTTGAGCAACGGCTGCGACCACTCCCGCAGATGCTGGTTGACCTCGAAGGGTGTCGCCGTAAAGTCAATAAAAGGGTTGAGTTTTTGTGAATGCAGTGACGGCGCAATTTGCCGGTGTTTCAGCTGCAGGAGCACTTTGGTCAAACCAGCGATCCCGGCCGCCGCTTCGCAGTGACCGATATTCGACTTGACTGAGCCTATCCAGCAGGTTTGCTCGGGTTTGCGTGCCCCCAACGCGTTGGCCAGGCCGGCGATCTCAATCGGATCGCCCAGCTTGGTGCCGGTGCCATGGGCCTCGATATAGCTGATTGTCACCGGATCGACGCCGGCGTCCTGGAGTGCTCCGCTGATCGCTGCCTGCTGTGCCCGTGGATTCGGCACGCTGTAGCCGGTGCTCTTGCCGCCGTGGTTGAGGTAACTGCCCTTGATCACCCCGTAGATCTGATCGCCGTCGCGCTCTGCGTCGGCCAGCCGCTTGAGGATGACTACGCCGACGCCCTCGCCCGGCACATAGCCGTCACCACCTTCGCCGAAGCTGGCACAATGGCCCTGGTTTGAGATGAACTGGCCGCTGCTTAGCATCAAGTACTTGTTGGGATGAATAGTCAGGTTGACGCCACCAGCAATGGCCATTGAGGTGCGGCTATTGCGCAAATCCTGACAGGCTAGGTGGATTGCGGTCAGCGAGCTGGAGCACATCGAGTCGACCGACATGCTTGGTCCATGCAGGTTAAGGCAGAAGGATACCCGGTTGGCGATACTGGCAGTGCAGCCGGCAAAGCCAATGCGCTGGCCTCGCAGGCTGGCTTCTGCGCCGAACAGCTGGTATTCGCCGTACATTACTCCGACATATACGCCAACTTGCATGCTGTCATCGGTCGCCTCGCCGCCGATGCGACGGCTGTAACCAGCGTCTTCCATCGCCGACCAGGCGGTCTGCATGAATAGTCGCTCCTGGGGATCGATCAGCTCAGCTTCCAGCGGCGAAATATTGAAAAACAGTGGATCAAATTGATCGATACCATCGATAAATCCGCCCCACTTACTATTATGTACCCCGCTTTCGCTGCGATTTTCGCTGTAGTACTCGCGCCAGTCCCAGCGTTCGGCCGGAATTTCGCTGATGCAGTCTTTGCCTTGGCGGAGGTTCCGCCAGAAGGCCTCCAGATTCTCGGCCTTGGGGTAGCGCCCGGCCATGCCGATGATAGCGATATCATCTCTCTCCTGGAGGCCCTGCTGGACACGGTTCCCTGCTGCCTTCGCCGCCCTGTCGAACAGCCGGCGATGCTGGCTGTCTTTGGCTGGGGATACCGGCGTCATCGGCGGTTCTTGTTCCCTAATTTGGGCCACCGCCATAGCATCCTGTGGCTCAAGCTGCTGGCCCGCCAAGTAGTCCGCTAGGCTCTGCAAGCTGGAGTATTCAAATAACAGCGTGCGCGATAAAGAGCCAAAACGTTTTTCGAGCCGGCTGGTCATTTCCATGATCATCAGCGAATCGATGCCGTATTGCTCGAAACACTGCTCATTATCGATCCGTTCTAGCGGGATCTTCAGGGCGCTCGCCAACATCCCCTGCAGCTCCTCTATCAACGAGCTGCGGGAAGCTGGCGCGACTTGGCTGATAGCCGACTTTTGCGGCAGCCGCGCGGCTAGATGATCCGCCAAGCTTTGCAGGGTGGGATATTCAAAAAACAACGTCTTCGACAGCGGCCCGAAGCGTTTTTCTAGCGCCACAGTCATGTCCATAATCATTAGCGAATCAATGCCATATTTTTCAAATGGCTCGTCGTTATCAAGCCGTGACTCGGCGACCTTTACCGTGTTGGCCAATAGCCGGCGCAGCCCAGCCAACAGATCTGTGCCGTCGACAGGCGTTGTTGCTGCGGCGACAGAGGCCGGCTCGCGGCTCAGCAGCGTGGCCAGCCTGTCAGTGTCGCCTGCAAGCACCATCAGTTGATCTTCATCGCTTTGCAGCGCCTGGTATAGCGCCTGAATGCCGGTTGTACTGGCCATCACCACGATTCCAGTGCTTTCCGCCAGGGCGCGCCGGGCGGCATCGCTCATTTGCATGCCGCCTTCGAGCCACAAGGGCCAGTTGATCGCCAGGGTGCGGCCATGGCGCTCTCCCGCCGTGACCTGCTGATTGCGGATACTGGCAAAGGCATCGAGATAGCCGTTAGCCGCGGCGTAATCACTCTGCCCAGCGTTGCCCAGTACACTTGCCATTGATGAGTAAAGCACAAAGAAATCTAGCGTCGCCGTGGCGCTGAACTGGTCGAGGTGGCGCACGCCGGCTACCTTGGCGGCGAACACCGCTTCGAAGTCCTCCTGCGTTTTGTGCACCATTAGGGCGTCACGGGTGATCCCGGCGCAATGGATGATTCCGTGTAATCTGCCGTGTTTGGTGACGATCCCGGCGATCAAGCGTTCAACCTGCCCAGCATCCCCGAGATCCACAGCAAGGTAGTCAAATCGTGCACCCAGTTGTGCCAGCTTGTCGGCCACCGCTGGCGCGTTGGCCTCCGTACGGCCGCACAGCACCACGCTAGCCCCCGGCGCGGCGTCCATGATTGCCCGCGCGAGGATCATGCCGACGCCGCCAAGGCCTCCAGTAATCAAATAGACGCCGTTTGGCCGCCAGGGCGCAGGACCGTTATCCAATGGCCGATAGCACCAGATAAGCTCTTGTCGCCGCAGTTCGCCGGCTTCGGACAGATAACGCAGTTGGCGCTCGCCGGGCGCGGCGGCTTCGGCCGCCAGTTGCCGCGCCAGTTGCACCGCGTCGAGTCCCGACGACACTTCTATCAGTTGGCAGATCAGCACCGGCTGCTCCCGGCTGGCGCTGCGTAACAGGCCGCCGAGGCCTCGATAACCTTGCTGATCAGTTGCCGGGATCACCAACTGAACCATATGGGGGCGCCCAGCGGAAAGCAGTGGCTTAAGCTGTTCGAACAGGGCCAAGGCCGCCTGTTGATAATCGTCACCAGCTAGCGTCAGGCTGGGAATTCCATGCTTCTGCAACCGCTCCGGCAGGCCGGCAAAGGCCGGATTGTGGCCCAGAATCATCGCCAGATGAGACATCGTCGGAGCATCTGTCGCCGCAGCCGGCTCAGCATCGCGCCATTGCTTCTGGCATAGCAGTCCTTCGCTGGCGGCGTCGCTGTTGGCGGACAGCGTTTTGAACGACAACTTACGGATGGTCGCACAGCACTGGCCGTTTTCGTCGAACAACGTCAGATCAAAACGATAGCCGCCAGTCATGCGCCCAGCGCTGCGTATCTGCACTTGCAGTGCCGCTGGGCAGTCGCCAAACAACACCAACTCGGCCAGCCCCTCGGGCAACAGCAACGGCGGTCGCTCATCCAGTTCATCAAACAACAATGCCATGACCCCTTGCAGCGCGGCGTCAAGCAGCCCGGGATGGATGGCGTAACTATCACTCACTGCAGCGTCTTCAAGCGCGACCCAAGCCAGCGCCTGATCTCCCTGGCGTAGCAGTGACAGAATCCTGCGATGGCCTACACCATATTCGATGCCCATTGCAGCAAAACGCTGGTAGCAGGCCTCGACATCCATCTGGCGGGCGTCAGCGGCTATGAAGTCGAGGTTCTCCGGTTGTGCCATGGCGGCTCCGGCCAGCGCCCGGCAATGCAGCTGCAACTGCCCGGCGCGGTCATAGGAGCAAATCCCGACGTGACATTCACCACCCGGTTGCGCCTCCAGTTCGACAAACAGCTCACCATTGTTGGCGGCGTCGACGCTGAAAGGTTGACACCAGACCAAATCGCGAATAACCAGCGCCCTGCCCGCAGGCAGTTCGCCGCCCAATGCGTCAGTCAGCGCCGCATGGATCATTCCGATCATCGCTGCGCCCGGCAAGACGCTACGACCATTGATCCGGTGTTCGGCCAGAAAACTCTCCTGGCCGCTGAACCGACTGAAGTAGCGTAAACCACGCAGATCTGAGACGTTGCGGTGCAGCAGCGGATGAAGTAACTCCTCGCCTGCCGGCGTTGCCAGCTCGTCCTTGATGCGCCAGTAGCGCTCGCGGGCAAAGGGATAACCTGGCAAGCTGATCGGCGTTGGCGTGCCCTCTCGGTACATCAGACGCCATTCCAGCGTCAGGCCGTTGACCCAAGCCTCGAGCAATTTTCCATGCTGGCCACGGTCGATCCAGTCGGTAATGACGCTTTGTATGTCTGCATCAGCAAACAGCGACAGCGCCTTGTTGTGATCCTTGAGCCGGCCGCCATAATGAGCGCCCTGGGACGGGTTGTCGATAAAGCCCCGCAGTTGGGCTTTAAGCTGGGCTAGCGAGGTTGCCAGCAGACCCAGCCGATGTTCCATCGCCTCGCGACCGACCTGCAGGGTATAGGCCAGCGCCGGCAGATCGCCGTCGTCCAGCTCGTCCTGCTCCAGTGTGCCCAGCAACAGGCTAGCCTGCTGAAACAGCTGTGCTTCCGTTTTGGCCGACAATAAAATGATCGCCGGCTGCTGCTCGTTGACGGCAATCACCGGCCGCAGCCTGTTGTCTTCGTATTCTTCGATCACCACGTGGGCGTTAGCGCCGCCAGCGCCGAAGGATGACACCGTAGCGATCCGCTTGAATTCCTGACTGCCGCCGTTGATCACCACCTTGGGGCGACGCCACTCGGCCAACGATTGCTGCACCGCGAAGGGACTGCTAGCAAAGTCAATCTCCGGGTTGAGTTCGCCTGCGTGCAGCGACGGAGCCAGTTGGCGGTGCTTCAGTTGCAGCAGCACTTTAGTGACTCCAGCGATGCCTGCGGCGCTCTCGCAATGGCCAATATTGGATTTGATCGAGCCGATCGCGCAGTACTGTTTTGCTGGCATTTCAGTACCACTGTTGAACGCCCTGACCAGACTGGCGATCTCGATCGGGTCCCCCAGTGAAGTGCCGGTGCCGTGGGCCTCGACATAGCTCACCGCCCTGGGATCAACGCCGGCCCTGGCCAGAGAGTCGACCACCAGGCGGCTCTGTGCCAACGGGTTGGGTACGGTATAGCCGTTGGTCTTGCCACCGGCATTGATCATGCTGCCCTTGATCACCCCGTAAATTTGATCGCCGTCAGTTTCAGCCTGGGCCAGGGGTTTGAGCAGCAACGCGCCCACTCCTTCGCCGGCGACAAAACCGTCGGCATCTATGCCAAACGCCTTGCACTGTTTGCCCGGCGACAACATTTTCATCTCAGTCAGGCGCATGTAGTGTACGGGGTCGATCACCAGGTTGACCCCACCGACCAGCACGCAGTCGCTGACGCCGCTGTGCAGGCTTTCCAGCGCCAGGTGGATCGCAGTGAGCGATGACGAGCAGGCGGTATCCACCGCCATGCTCGGCCCTTGAAAGTTGAACTGATAGGACACGCGGTTGGCCACCGACCAGTAGCTGGACTGGCGGGCGTAGGTTCCGTTCATCACTCCGACAAACACTCCAACCTGATACCGCTCAGCCAAGCGGCCTGGGGTATAGCCGGCATCGCTGATACAATGATAAGCCTCTTCCAGGAAGAGCCGCTCCTGGGGATCCATCTTCTCCGCCTCGCGTGGCGAGATATGGAAAAATAGCGGGTCGAATTTGTCGATTTCCCGGATAAAACCGCCCCAGCGGGTATAAATGTGGCCTTTTTTGCCCAGCGTTTGATCAAAATATTGACGCCAGTCCCAGCGATCCGCCGGCACTTCATCGATACAGCTCTCGCCGTTTTTCAGGCGTCGCCATAGCTCGCAGGCGTTATCGGAATTGGCATAACGTCCTGCCAGACCGATGATCGCAACTTCAGCGCCACACTGGCCCCGTGGCGCGCTGTCGGGCGTCTTGGCGGCAAAGTGGTGCTCGGCTAGTTTGACTAAGGTATTGGCCGTATCAGCCGGCGTCGGCTGTTCGGTCGCCGACTCCTTATCCAACCCCAGCAGAGTCATAAGTTGATCTTTCTGTGACGCAACGAAATGATCCGCAAGCGCGTCGACGGTCTGGTATTCGAAGAACAGCGTACTGCTGATACCCGACAGTTTGTCGCGCAACACGTTGGTCAGTTGCACCACCAAGATCGAATCGATGCCATAAGTCTCAAGCGGCTCGCGGGCGTCGATCTGCTCGGATTGGATCTTGAACAGCCCGCCGATCATCTGCTTAAGGTAGCGCACCGTCTGATCCTTCAGCGCCTGCTTGGTTACTGCGCCCGCCGGTGCCATGGCGACGCTCTGCTGTGGCGGTCGTGGAGCCTGGGCCGCCAAGCCCTTGGGCGCAACTTTAGCCGGTTCCCCCTTACTGTGCCGATCCTGCCAAATTACCCCATTGCTTTCGGCGATCACTATCTGCTGACCGAGATCGTGGTTGGCCAGCGCCGGGTAATAGACTTGTCTGTAACCTTCGCTTTCCAGCACCTGTTTCCACTGTCTCGGTGCGAGCGCTGGGCCGCCGGGCAACCGTAGATCCTGATCGTCGAACAACCACCAGCCTTTGAGCAAACCGAAAGTCAGGTGGGTAAACAGGCCATTGCGACAAATCTCGTTAATCATCACTAGGCCGTTGTGTTTCAGCGCAGCCTTGGCGTTTTTCATCGCCCGCCGCAGATCTTGCGTCGCGTGCAGTACATTGGTGGCGATTACCAGATCATAACCACCAACCGTGATACCCTGCTCCGCCAGAGGCTTGTCGACATCGAAAAGCTGATAACTGAGGTAGGGGGTTTCCAGCCCGTAAGCCTGCCGCGCGTGCATCAGAAACGCTTGAGATACATCGGTGTAGCAGTATTCCCCGATCTGCCGTTGATAGGGTCGAAGTTTTTCAAACGCCCGCGCACTGGTACCGCCGGTGCCGGCTCCAATCTCCAGGATAAGGATCGGCGTCTCCGGCGATTGTTCCAATCGTCCCTTGACGAACTCGACCATCGCGTCGAGCAACACTTCGTTGAAAAAATCGGACACCGGATTGTATTTGTAGATCCCTTCGACCATGGCCATCGATGAGTCAGGGAATATGATGTCCGTCGCCGCGATCCGACCATCGAGGATCTCTGGCAGCACCCGCAGGGTCGCCTCGGCGAGGATCACCTCTGCTTTAAGGCTGGCCTGCTCTAGCCAATCCGGCTTTTGCGCCTCCCATTCGGTCCATAAGGGTTCAATCGCCAACGGCTGGGGATTGATTACACGATAGGCTGTCGGACTATTGCCGCCCTCCATGTGCAGGTAACCGCGTTGCGCCAGCTCGTCAAGGCTCCTGTCGATCCAGCGGTAATACATCGACATCAGGCCACTGCGTTGCTTCATCTCGGCTATTATTTCGCGCTCGCGGCCAAACCAGCCCAGTTGCTGCAACTGGGAGTAGAGCAAGCGGCCTTGCAGTGCGTCGATGGTCGCCCTTTGAGCCTCCGCCTGCTGCGTCGTTGCCCGAACCCCTTTGCTGTCCACAACCAGGTGTTTTTTCATCCGGGCGATCAGTGACGGGTAGGCTTCCGGACGAATCTCGCCGTATTCGCCAAAAGGCCCAGCCGGGTGCCTCGGAAGCTCCAGACTGCTAAAGGTATCGCTCAGCCGCCGCGAGGTCCGCAGGAAGGTTAATTGGGAGAGTGGTCGGGCCAACAGGGTTTCCAGCGCCGCCATCGCCTGCTCACCCTCGATCGAACCGAGACCGACCTCAGCCATTCTTCGACGATAGTCTTCGCTGGCCACCGAGCCGACATGGCCCCAGTAACCCCAATTAATCACTTTGACCGGATATGCGCGATGTTGTGCAAGGTAATGGCCAAAGGCATTTTTGAAGGTACAGCCGGCAGCATAGTTGCTCTGCCCGGCTGACTTGGTAAAGCTCTGCAACGACGAGAAAAGCAACATGAAATCCAGCGGCTGGTGCTCAAACACCTCGGCAAGACGCACGCAGACATCCACCTTGGCGACCAAGCCGGCAGTAAATCTTTGTTGATCCATCCGCGCCAGGCTTTGATCCTCAAGCTGGATCGCTGCGTGGATCACCCCATGAATCCTGCCATACTCGGCAGAGATCTGGATCACCGCCTGTTGCAGCGCGGCGTACTTGCTAGCGTCGGCGCTAATATAGCGCGGCGCTGGTCCAAGCTTGGCCAATTCGGCGATCGTCGCGTCAATTTGGCTATTCTGCTCGCGACGCCCCAGCCAAATAACCTGGGCCCCACGGGTACGGATCAAGTACTCGCTCCACAACCGGCCGATACCGCCGGCACCGCCGATTACCAGGTAAACGCCCCCATCGCGATAGAGACTTTCTACCTTACCTTTCCTGCCAACCGCTCCCCCTAGCGGCAAGCAGGGCGCAAGATACTGGCGGTACCAGACATCATTGCGGCAGGCCAGCGCGTCGCCACGAGGATCGGCGGGTAACAACAGTGGATCCAAGTTGGGCCAACCGTCGCCCTCTGGCAGATCCACTAGCCGCACGCGCCAGTGGCTGTATTCCTTAGCCATCGCGCTGATCAGCCCGTGTACGCTGGCGTGAGCCGGCGCCACCGGCTCGGTCACCACTTGGTGGCGGCTGCTCGCTTCACCGAATACTGTTAGCACCCCTCGAGTGATCACCGTCCACTCCAGCGGCTGCTGATCCAACGCCAACGCCAGCAGCGCTTTGATCAGACGGAAGCAGCCCAGCACTCCACCCTGCTGGGCACGAATCATGCCATCAGTGTCACCATCCTGCGCCAGCGTTGTCGGCGCTAGCCATATTAGGTGCTCAATAGGCCCGGCTTCGCGCAGCAGTTCGGTGAGTTGCTCGATGGATTCGTTGCCGTCAAGCAACAGCGAAACGGCTTGCGGATAGCGGGCAGTCAACTGTTTGTAGCCCAGAGGATCATTGCCAATCAGCAACAGTCGACCGGTAGACGGCGCCAGGTTTTTGGGGGTGAAACGTCGCCACTTTTCCACCAGATAACAGTCGCTCTCCGGTCGATCGTCGAGCATCATCTCCAGCAGTGACGGCTTTTTCATTGGCCGCAGCATAAATTCCTGCAGCGCGGCGCAATGTTCGCCCCGTTTATTATAAATATCGATATCAAACTTCGACTGTCCCGCTTCGGTGTTATCTGCAGAAGGGCGCACCCAGGCCCAGATCTGCTCGCCCAACTCAGCACCGCTCAGCTGTAATCGGGCCAGTGCGAAAGGCACCCAAGTTTGCTTCAGTTCTGGCGCTAATCCCTGATCGAGCTGATCCGCCACCAGCAAGCCTATGGTTGACTGCAACGCACCATCCATCAGGCTCGGATGTAGGACAAATCGTTCGTGGCCAGAGGTCAGCGCTTGTGGCAATTCGATCTGCGCCAGCACCTGGCCGCCATCAATCCGTAGCTCTTGAACCGACCGGTGCCAGGGGCCATAGTAAATTTTCATGCCGTCGAACAGCCGGTACAAAGCATCGGCATCGAGAATATGACCGCCGATCGCCGCTTGTAGCGAGACTAACGATTCTGCCGGTTCACCAGTATCCTGGACTACAACCGCTTCACCCTGGCAGCACGTCGCCTGTCGTTTCCGCTCGAGAATTTCGAATTTCAGTCGATGTTCGTCGAGAGTGTCGATGCGGATCTCCACTTCAACTCGGTCGTCGCTCTGCTCGTTAAGCGTCACCGGCTGCGACCATACCAGGTTGCGCAAGCTCAGAACGCCGGACGGCGTCAGCTTTCCCAGTGAGCGGCTGATCGCCTCTCGCGCCATTTCAAGGTAGGTGACGCCCGGCAAGACCTTGTGATCGCGGATCAGGTGATCTCGCAAAAAAAACTCATTCCCACTGAATATCGAGGTAAATTTCTGCTGTGACAGATCCGATACGTTGGTGTGCAGTAGTGGGTGCGCCCGCCCCTCGCCACCTTGCTGGCCCAGGAGGGGGAAATGGGACTCGCCGGAAACCCAGATCTTTTCGCGGGCAAAGGGGTAGCTCGGTAGGCTGATCCGCCTAGCCACGCCCCCCGACTGCCCCAATACAGTCCAGTCGAGCGTCAGCCCTTTGACCCACAGCTCCAGCAGCTTGTGGTATTTGCCTTTGTCGGCCCAGGCGGTCAAGGTCGCCGCCATATCCTCATCATGGGCCAGCACCGCCATTGCCGCCCTATTGTCTTTTACCTGACCGACATGAATGCAACCAAAAGAGCCGAACTGTTCGGGCTGTTTGACCAGTAGCTCGACGCTTTGCGCCAGCCTGTCCTGCAATTCGCCGATCGAGCCGGCGCTGAAGGCTAGACGATATTCCATCGCCTCTCTCCCCTGCTGCAGGGTAAAGGCCAGATCCGCCAGCCGCGGCAGCGTATTCTCGACACCGGCCCGATGCAAGAACTGCTGTAATCGCTCGACCTGCTGTTGCAACTGGGCCAGCGTCCTTGCCGACAGCGGGATCATCGCTGTCTGCCCGGCGACTTTGTCGTCCCGAGCCGGCGCAATATGTTCAGCAATAATCACGTGCCCGTTTGAACCACCGGATCCAAAAGAAGATACCGAGGCCGCACGTGGATACTCTCGTTCCCGGCCATCGAGATTCAACACCGGCCGCCGCCACTCTTCCAACTGCTGGGGTACGTAAAACGGCGAATCGGCAAAGGGGATGCCTGGGTTTAGGCGCCTTGAATGCAGCGACGGCGCCAACTGGCAATGCTTAAGCTGCAACAGCACCTTGGCAATCCCGGCGATGCCCGCCGCTGATTCCAGATGCCCGATATTCGACTTGACCGAGCCAACGGCGCATTGTCGCGCCAGCGCAGCCTCGCTGCCCAGAGTGACGCTGCGCCGGGTAAAACCCAACTGCAGGCCGGTGATTTCCACCGGATCTCCAAGCGCTGTGCCAGTGCCGTGGGCCTCGAGATAACTCAGCTCTCGTGGATCCATGCCGGCCTTGTCGAGTGACTCGGCGATCATTGCCCCCTGGGCATTGGGGCTCGGCACGGTGTAACCATGGGTCTTGCCGTTATGATTGATTGAGGTCGCCCGGATCACCCCATAGATATTGTCGCCGTCTGCCTCGGCCCGGGATAGCGGCTTGAGCAGCACCGCTCCGACTCCCTCGCCAGGCACAAAACCGTCGCCCCCTTCGCCGAAGCTGCGGCAGCGACCGTCGGAAGAGGACATTGTCAGCTGGGACTGTATAAAATATTTGTTGGGATGCAGCGACAGGTTGACGCCGCCGGCCAGGGCCAGCTGGCACTCGCTGCGTCTTAGGCTCTCGACTGCCAAGTGCAGTGCGGTCAACGACGACGAGCAGATGGTGTCGACCGCCATACTCGGGCCGTTGCAGTCGAAGACATAGGACACCCGGTTGGCGATCGAACCAAACGACGAATCTACAGCATCGTCGGTGCAGTCAGCAGCGGCCGAGCGGGTATAAAGCAGGTATTCGCCGTGCATCACACCGACAAACACCCCCATTTCACCCTGGTAATGACGCTGCAGTCCGGCTCGATCGTAGCCGGCGTCTTCGAGAGTTTGCCAAGCGGTTTCGAGGAAGATCCGCTCTTGAGGATCCATCCGCTCGGCGTCCCGCGGCGAAATATTGAAAAATAGCGGATCAAAATGGTCGACGCCGTCAATAAAACCGCCCCACTTGGTGTTGATTTTGCCTTTTAGGCTGCGGTCACTGCTGTAATACTTGCTGTGTTCCCAACGCTCGGCTGGTATCTCGCTGATACTGTCGATACCGTTTTTGAGGTTGTCCCAGAAGCTGTCGATATCCGCCGCGCCGGGAAAACGTCCGGCCAAGCCAATGATCGCGATCGGCTCATGGCGTCGCAACGTCACTGGGCGTTGTTGCACCCTGGCGGCCAGGGCGGGCTGCGCGGCGCTTCCTTGAATCCCCAATAATTGCCGGCTGCGCAGCTGATGCTCGGCGGCAAAATAGCCTGCCAGCGCGGAAATACTCTGGTATTCAAAGAACAGCGTGGCCGACAACTCGCCAAACGCTTGGGCCAACTGTTGGTTGAGCGTGATGATCATTAGCGAGGTCAAGCCGTAACGATCGAAGGTTTCTTCGCAGTCGATGTCACTCTCGGGGATCGCCGATATCTTGGAGAAATGACGCTTGATATAGCCTTCCAGCGCCCGTTGCAACGCCTCGTCCCGCACCGGCTGCAACGCCTCGGAGGAGGCGCGGGTCGCAGAGGCGACGATATGGCAGTCGACGGCCGCAAAGGGATAAGCCGTCAACGCCACCCTGCGATGGTTATGTCGGGCGATCTCCGCTAAGCTGCTTTCCCCGGTGACCCATTGGCTGGCAATGGTCATCAACCTCTGGCGGCCCAGCCCTTGAAGATCCTTTTCAATATGGCCCGGTTGCGGCTCTCTCTTGAGGCTGCCGCGCAGCAGCACATCTGGATTTTTACCTTTGAGTAGCCCTATCAGTTCGTCGCGACTGTCGGCCACCACTGCTAGGCGCTGGTTCAGCGCGACTCGGCCGACACAGAGGGTGTAGCTGATATCGCCAAGGCTGGCATCACCAAACCGTCCTGCTTGTATATCGTCAGCAAACGCCGCGACCAGTTGATCAAGCTGCTCGCGGCTCGCGGCGACAAAGGGGAACAGCCAGGGCCCTTCGCTTTGCTGCGCAGCGACCTGTTGCGGTGGCGCTTCGAGGATCAGGTGGCCACCGGATCCGCTGGCGCCAAAGGCGTTGATCAGCGCGCACTGCGGCCCCCGCCAGTCACTCAGCTGATCGGCGATAGCGAGGTTGTTGTCCTCCAGGCGGATCATGGGGCTGAGCGGATCACAACCGAGGGTCGGGGCGATCTGCCGGTGTTTCAACTGCATCAGCACCTTAGTAATCTGCGACAGCGCCGATGCTGATTCGAGGTGACCGATATTGGCCTTGATCGATCCTACCATCAGCGGCGCATCGCTAAGGCGAGCGCCAAACACTTTGCTGATCGCCGCAAATTCAGCCCCGTCCGCCAGGCTGGCGCCGGGAGCCGCAGCCTCAACATAGCCGATCGCCTCGGTGGACAACGCTGCCTGTTGTAGTACTCGACGCATTGACATTGCTTGGCTGTCGGCATTCGGCGCACCGTAACGGAAAGTCTTTCCGCTATGGCTAATCGCAGTAGCGCGGATTACCCCGAGGATCTGATCGCCATCCCGTGTGGCGTCTTCGAGTGGCCTGATCAACAGTGCACCGATGCCTTCGCCGGCCACCCAGCCGTTGGCATTGCGGCCAAAGGGATGAGATTGGCTATCGCCAGACAACAGTTCCAGAGAGGTCAGCAGTTCGAGGTGTGATGGGTGGCTGATCAAGTTGACGCCACCAACAATTGCCACCTGGCAGTCGCCCTGGCGAATACTGTTGCAAGCAAAATGCAGCGCGGTCATCGTTGATGAACAAGAGGTGTCGAAAGCGACGCTAGGGCCATTGAAATCGTTGAAGAAAGACACACGGTTGGCGATCGCCGAGAGGAACGAGGTAGTCCGCTCGCCTCGTTCCGTGGGCAGGTGGTGTTGGTAATCACCCCACATCGCACCTACAAACACGCCGATCCGCTCGGCCTGCCGCCGGAGGCCCGTGGCGGTATAGCCGCTGTTTTCCAGGCAGTGCCAGACCGCTTGCAGGAACAAGCGCTCCTGGGGGTCCAGGGTTTTCGCCTCAGCCGGGGTGATCTTGAACAGCAATGGATCAAATAGCTGCTTGTCGGCCAGTGTGCCCACTGCCCACTGTGGCGAATCACCAGTGGCGTCGCCACCGTAGAGTAGCGCTTCGCTACTCAATATATTGATGGTTGAACGGCCAGCGCTCAGGTTTCGCCATAGCTCATCGGGGTTAGCGGCGCCGGGATAGCGACCGCTAATCCCGATGATCGCCATCGAGTCACCATTGAAGTGCTCATTGACCGCTCGGGCCGGCTCGTGGATTTCCAGCCGCGGCCAGCCGGCGGGCAGTGATTGCGTCACTGCGCCACCGACAAAGCTATGCACCAGCTCGTCGCCCTCATCCAGATCAAAAGCGTCGCGGATCTTGTCGAAATACATCGATCCGATGGGGCACAGGCCTATCCCGAACTCGCTCTGCTTTTCCAGCAGCAGTTGGCCGATTCTTCCCGCTTGGAGCAAATTGAAATAACGGCTTTCATCACCGTAAGCCGGGGAGCAGCCGGCAATTATAAAAATTCGCAGTCGCGCCTGGTGGGCGTGTTTACGGTTGAACGGAGTGTAGCAGTTGTTGATCGCCGCAAGATCGCCTTCGCTGATTCGCCTTAAGGTATGGCTGCCGCTATGATAGTGGTATATCCCTCGGGGCAGATATTGTCCCTGGCAGCCTTGCTGTACGCTTTGTTCAGCGAGGTGCAGGTAGATCTTCAGCGCTAACCCAGGATCGGTGTTGTACAACCGCCCATTGCCCTGATCGGCCCGCAACAGGCTCAACAGTTGGCTCAACTGACTAAAACTCAGCGGCCTGTCGCAGTATTGACGCTTGGCGGCACGCAGCCGCAGCGCGTTGGCGCTGATCGGCGCGGCGGACAGTTTAATTACTCCGTCGCCCTGCTCCGGCAGATCACAGCGGATCTGACGCTGTTCTTGATGCAGTTGCGCCAGTTCCTCCCTGCTCGGTAAAGCAAAACCATTATTTTTTTCTTTCAGGAAATCGGCAAACAGGGGGCCAGACTGGCGCCAGTGACCATTCAGCTCCTTGCCATCCACAGCCAGGGCCGTCGGCACAACGCCTTCGAGCAGACAATGCAGGAAACGGTGACTCGGCTGTAACTTGAATAGTTCGGCAATCGCCGCAAAGTCAACGCCGTAGGCTGGGGTCAACGCTATGTCGAAGTCGCCTTGGCGGGACAGCAATAGCTGTTCAATATAACCTGCCTCTAGCACCAGTAAGGATGGAGTAGCGTTCTTGTAGATCGGCGCAATGGCGTCATTTTCGGCGATCAGGAATAATGCAAAGCCAGCCTCGGCCAGTTGTGCGCGCTGCCCCGGCCGTAGAACCTGCGGATCCAGTTTGGCCGGTACACTAACCGGCAGCAGGCGGTTTAGCCGCGGCAGGTAATAGTAGACACCACCGGCCAGGCCGTTGATCCGCCCTTCAGCTACATAGAGGTAACATTGGATAGCGTTGAGGCCGCCGGCCGAGGAGTAGAGGTACTTGCCCTGGCTATCTAGCGGCTCCTCCCGCAGCAACGAGAGCAGGCGTCCAAGCCGTTCGAGATTTGCAGGCGAGCCGCCGTCCGGTCGCCAGTATGCCCGAGGATCAAAGCTAACCCTTTCTAATGGGATCGGATCGTTTACCGCTTGTTGGCGAACCGGCGTAGCGTTCAGGGACTCCTCCTCGCTGGGCATTATGCCTTTGGTGTCGAGGATATAGGCGGTGACCGCGGCGATGGTTGGTTGCTCAAGGAACACATCTACCGGCAGCACCACCTGATGGTGCTGCTGGATACTGTGGACCGCTTGCACCAATGTAAAGGAGGTCGCGCCCTGATCAAAAAGGTCGTCGTCAACCGCTAGTTCGTCGACCCCGAGCGCCTCGATAAAATACTGCTGCAACCAAGCGGTCAGTGCCTGGGGGCTCATCGCTTGCCTGCGCGGTTGGGCCGTCGCCTCTACGTCACTAGTGAGCAGCGCCTTGCGGTCCGCTTTGCCGTGGGCGGTCACGGGTATCTGGTTAATAAAGTTCACCAGACTCGGTGTCATATATTCCGGTAGGCGAGATTTGACAAAATCCCGCACCGCTTTTTTATCCAGCCCCTCAGCCACCACAAAGGCCACTAATTTGGGATCTTCCGAACTGGGGTCCTTGACTAACACCACCGCCTCATCGATTGCCGGATGGCTCTTGAGGACATTTTCGATCTCACCAAGCTCGATGCGGAAACCCCGCAGCTTGACCTGCGAGTCAAAACGGCCAAGCAGCTCAATCTCGCCATTACTGAGGAAACGCGCCTTGTCACCCGTGCGATATAGTCTGGCGTCGGCTTTGCCAGAGAAGGGATCGCGGATAAATTTTTCAGCAGTCAGCTCAGGACGGTTGAGATAGCCCCTGGCCAGGCCGATACCGCCGATGCACAACTCGCCGGTGTCACCGATCGCTACCGGCTTTGCCTCGGTATCCAAAATGTGAATCTGAATATTGTCGATAGGCCGACCGACCGGTACCAGTTGGTCTTCCCGCGGCTCGCAGAGCCAGTAAGTGACGTCCACCGCCGCCTCGGTCGGGCCATATAGGTTATGCAACTCAGCGGTCAGCAGTTGGCGGAACTGGAGCAGCAGGTTGTGGGTCAGCGCCTCGCCGCTGACAAACACCTTCTGTAATGACAGGCATTCCGAGACCGCCGAGTGCTTGAGGAAGAAGTGCAGCATTGAAGGCACAAAGTGGCAGATGGTGATCCGCTCCGCTTTGATGATCTCCACCAGGTAATGGGCGTCCTTATGGCCTTCCGGCCTGGCCATCACCAAACAGGCGCCACTAAGCAATGGCAGGAACAGCTCCCAGACCGAGACATCGAAGGTAAAGGGTGTTTTCTGTAAGATCCTATCAACCGGGCCAATATCGTAATGGCGCTGCATCCACAGCAGACGGTTACAGATCGCCTTATGCGGCAGCATGCAGCCTTTGGGACGACCGGTAGAGCCCGAAGTGTAGATAATGTAGGCAAGATCATCGGGGCCATTGATTGGTGCAGGGTTATCATCACTGCTGGCTAGCGCTTCCTGCCCAGGATCATCTAGGCAAAGCACTTCGCCGTCATATACCGCTAGCCGCTTGCGAAAACGCTGTTGCGTCAGCATTACTGTCACCGCAGCGTCCTCGATAATCAGAGCCAACCGCTCCTCGGGGTAGCCGGGATCCAGCGGCAGGTATGCACCACCGGCCTTAATGATCGCCAGCAGGGCGATTATCAGCTCTACCGAGCGCTCTATCTGCACGCCCACCAGACTGTCGGGGCCGATTCCCAGTTCGCGCAGGTAATGGGCCAGCCGATTGGCCCGGCGGTTTAATTCGCAATAACTCAAGACCTGATCTTCAAAACGAACCGCCACCGCTTCCGGGCTGCGTTCGACCTGCTCTTCGATCAATTGCTGCAAACACTTATCTAGCGGGTACTTCCTGTAGGTATCGTTCCAACCGGAAATGATCTTACTTTCTTGTATATTCACGAATTACATTCCTAATGTTCGGTCCCGCCAGGGAGTGGATCGGGCTTACCCTGAACCCTTGTGGCAGCTCAGCCCAGGCTTTGCAGATATGCTCAAAGGGCGTGAGTCCGTTCAGGCTCTTGAGATGCTTAGCGTAGTTGTACGCATCGAAAAAGGTGGCGAGATGGTCCTGCCTTTCGTGGCTGTCGTAGCAATAGCGGCGAACAGTGGCCTCCTTGATCGTACGGTTCATGGCCGTTAGTCCAAGGATAGTTGGGTTTTGTGAGGCGATTTTTGCGCACAGGCCAGATCGAAAGCGTGATCTCGGAAGATCTCCTTGTGCTCAAGCATCCCTTTGATCTCCGGGATGTGCCAGCTGCGGCCTCCGGGTACAGTAAAATGCGTTCGTTGTCGGTGAGGACGGTATGGATTTTATAGGGGACGATCTCAATCAGCTTGCGTAGGAGGTCGGCCGCGATGCCTCTAGTGGCGTGCTTATGCAATTGGGCATAGGCGAATCTGCTCACCCGATCGGTGGTAATGAACATGTGAAGCTTGCCTTCTTCAGTCCATACTCTGGCGATGTCAATATGGAAATAGCCAATCGGATAAGTCTTGAACTTCTTGCGTGGCTTGGCCCTCTCGACGTCGGGCAGGCGGCTGATGCCTTGACGCTGGAACAGCCGATGCAGAGTGGAGCGATCCAGATATGGGATCGTCGCCTGGAGCGTGTAAAGGCAATCATCCAGCGACAGCAGCGTGTGTCTGCGGAAGGCAACGATCAGTGCTTCTTCTTCCTTTGAAAGCACCGTCGAGCACATCTCCTTCGGTCCCATGGGGGCATTTTCGACGAAGTCTCGCTTTTTCCACTTCATCACTGTCTTCGGGTTCACGCCACAGTGTTTGCTCAACGCTTGGATCGAAGCTCTCGATCGCTGTATTGCCGTTCGGATGGCGTGAGTGGTCGTGGTGCTGCCATGAAGTATTTGTCCCATAACGATTCCTTGTGGCGGACAACAGTAATCATGCCATCACCCTGTGGGACAAAACAGCTAGGATGTTTTCATCCTGACAGGCCATAGCCGTACTGGCGGATATAAGGATGGTCTTATATGGACGCCTCCCGGAACTCAAGAGGTAGGCCAGCTGGCATTCAGGTAGGAGCAGTCTTATATCCGACCTATGTGCGCAGGCCGAAAAACCTGCTGGCCCTGATGGAATCCGCCGACGAGGCCCTCATCTGAAAATCGAGCTGAGGGCAGCGCCCATGGCTCATATTCCTTACCAGGTTTACCTCGTCACGGTCTGAGCTGTTCCGCCATCACATGCTTACCGCTCGCGCTCCTTGTGAAGCCTGTTGGTTACTGTTTTCAATGCTCCGCGGGACATGCGCTAAAGCGTTCCGCCCGGTATGGAGAGCCCTTGGCCAGCATGGCCCACAGGGTTCGGGCCAGTTTATTGGCCAGTGCGGCAACCGCCACGTTGTAAGGCCGCCTGGCCAGCAAGCGCTCAAGCTACCCGGATTTCTGGCTTCTGGCGAGGATCGAGCGGGCCCCGTGCATCAACAACATCCGCGGATAGCTGTCGCCTCGCTTGCTCCACCCCAGTTGGCGAACTCGACCGCCGGTACCGGTCTGCCGGGGAACCAGTCCTAGCCAGGCGGCGAACTGACGGCCGGAACGAAAAGTCGTCGCGTCGCCCAGTGAGGCAACGGCGGCAGTGGCGGTCAATAAACCGATGCCGGGGATTCCTGCAATGTTTTGACAGTCGGGATTCTCGCGCAGTTAGCGTTTCAAGCGGCGTTCGATCATCCGGATTTCCTCGTCCAGTCTGAGCACTCGCGACCCTTGCTCGCGCAGGCTCTCCAGAAGTACAGGAGGAACCTGATTTTCCGCCTTGGCGAAGGTTTCCGGCATAGCGTTGGCTAGTTGGGCAAGACAATCCCGAACGCATAGAACAGGCCGCGCAGCGCATTGCTCTGCGTGATGCGAAACTTCAGCAGTTGGGCGCGGATACGGTGCAGCGAGAGGATGGCCAGCTGATCAGCCTGCTTGATAGCGACCAGGCAAGCGCCCGGCTGCTGAACGGCGGTCCAGATGGCCTGGGCATCAGCCGCATCGGTCTTGTTGCGTGGCACGAACGGACGAACCGAGCGCGGGGCCGACAGTCGCACCTCATGCCCCTGCTGGCGAAGCTGACGTGCCCACCAGTGGGCACTGCCGCACGCCTCAATCGCCACCAGGCAGGGCTGAGGCTAGGTGAGGAACGCCAGGACTTCATCGCGCCGCCGCTTGATGCGCTCGATTTTTCCGGAGTTTCGATCGACGGTATGCAGTTGGAAAACCTTCTTGGCGATATCCATGCCGATCACGCTCTGTTTCATGGTGGATCCTCCGGCATCAAGTGATGCTTGCTACTCACACGCTTCACTGTGGCACGTCGATGCCGAGCAGCGAGGATCCTCTATCGATGCAGAGGTGCTGCGGCCGGCCCGCTGCCGGGGGGAGGCGGTCCATACCATGTGAATTAGTCCCCCCGTCATTTCCTGGCCGAGCGCTCGATTGCTCAAAAACGGCAGTTCCGTGGCAATTGAGGCCGATATCTCTTTGCAAATCCATGGTTTGCCCTTGACGAGGCGCTTTGCCGGGATGACTCCCCGCATTACGGACGCACCTGCTGCCGAGCTGACAGGGAGGATCAGCACATCAGCATCGGCTACCGAGCGAGCGTTCCCTTCGCTTCATTGAGGCGAAGTGTCGATGATCAAGACGCCTCCTTTCGGCTCGCCCTGAACAGGGTTCAGAGGGTCATGGCTGGCGTAACCGTACCCCAAACTCGCTAGAGTTACAGGGTCGTTTTCCCGCTTCCGCCCTGCGGGCCGTGTACGGTAATTGTTTTCATGCGTGCTTTTCTCCTAAACCCAGTCCTCATAAACTAGGCCAGGTACACGGCCAAATTCACGAACATTGTTTGTCACAAGCGTACAGCCGGAGGCTATCGCATGACCTGCGATAGCAGTGTCATTGGGGCCGATTGGCGTGCCAACCTCGGTCAGCGCTCGCATTACTTCAACGGTCGCATCTACAGCGCGTTGATCCCATGGCAACACTGCGTCTAGTCGCTTCACGAATTCATCAACCAGCGTTTTATGCTTGGCTGAGGCTTTCTTACCGATCTGGCCAAAACGCATTTCGGCGTAGGTGACGGCAGAAATAACGATTCGATTGTTCTGGCCAACCTCCGCCGCCAGCCGCTGTAACACCGACTCTGGGAGTTCGCGCATGATGAACGAGCAAATGCAGGTATCAAGCATGTAGGTCGTCACAGATTGAACCTGTCTTCATCACCAACAACTGGTGGGCGCTCTTGAAGAAAGTCGGCATCGGCTTTTGGCACCTCGGCCAGGGACTGCCATGTTGGCCGTACCGGGCGAAGTGTGATTACGTCACCTTCGCGCATGATTTCCAGCTCACCGATGCCTTCATAAGCCATGTCATTCGGTAGTCGAATCGCCTGATTCTTGCCGTTCTTAAAAATAGAGACAGTACGCATTTTAATCCTCCAACATATGTCTAACATATGCAATATAGCAACGAATCATTGCATATGCAAAGCATATGCTCAACATCAAAGCGCAACCTCAAACGCTCGTCTAATAGTTTCGTCAGATACGGCTTGGAACGGTCAAGGGACTGGTGGCCGAGAATGGTTTGCACAGTCTCTACGTCACCCGGTCGCGGCAAGCACCCTCGCGGCCAGCGAGCGGCGCCCGCTGTGCGAGCTGCCCTGCTTGATACCGGCCTGCCGGTAGAGACCTGCTGATGGTCTGTTGGAGCGCATCGCAGGCGCGATATACCTCCTGGCTGGGGTAGCCTGATTTCGGCAGACAGTCTCGATTGCTACCATCAGTGATCGGGAGTGAAACATGATCAGAAACAGTTACCCCAGAGAGTTCCGCGCCGAAGCGGTAAAGCTGGTCCTCGAGCAAGAGCTGAGCCGTAAAGAGGCGGTCAGCCGGCTTGGCATTCCCAAGGGAACGCTGGCCACTTGGGTGGCGGCTGCCATGGCAGGCAGTGAGAAACCAGCCCCAGGGGCGAGAACCGTTGCCGAGCGGGAGGCGGAGAATGCTCGTCTGCGCAAGGAGCTCGCCGATGCCCGCACGGAGCGGGATATCGTAAAAAAAGCAGCCGCGTACTTTGCTCGGGAGTCACTGCCCGGTACGCGTGGATAGAAGAGCATCGGCACCTGTTCCCAGTAAGGGTGGCTTGTCGGGTGCTGGGCGTGTCACGCGCGGGCTTCCACGACTGGCACGCGCGGGCCCCCTCGGCGCGAGACCGGGAGAATGAGCGGTTACGGGTGGCTATCAGGGCAGCCCATGGTAAAAACCGGGAGACCTAGGGTATCCGCCGCTTACAGCCAGAACTTGCTGCGATGGGCTTTGCTGCCGGGCGCGACCGTATCGCTCGCCTGCGCCGTGAAATGGGCCTGTGAACCGCCCCGGGTTTCCTGGAGGCTCCAACTCTTCTCTTGAGAGGATGGAGCCATGAATACAGCAACGAAGTATTCCCCTGAAGTCCGGCAGCGGGCGGTTCGTATGGTGCTCGAGCATCAGGACGAGCACGAGTCGCAGTGGGCGGCGATCAATTCCATCGCTGCGAAGATCGGCTGCACAGCCGAGACGCTGCGCCGCTGGGTGAGACAGGCCGAGCGCGATACTGGACTGCGTGAGGGACAGACGACGCCAGAGCGTGAACGGATCAAGGCGCTCGAGCGGGAGGTGCGTGAGCTGCGCCAAGCCAACGAGATCCTGCGCAAGGCCTCAGCCTATTTTGCCCAGGCGGAGCTCGACCGCCGCTTCAAGCGATGAAGGCCTTCATCGACGATCACCGCCAGGTCCACGGGGTCGAGCCTGGCCGGCCGCACCGATCCGCAAGGTACTGCCGATTGCCTCGTCGACCTACTACGAGCCTGTGGCCCGGAAAATCGCTCCCGCACGGCAGTCAGCCCGAGCACGCCGGGATGAACTGCTCTGCGAGCATGTTCAGCGTGTCTGGGACGAGAATTTCCAGGTCTATGGCGCGCGCAAGCTCTGGAGGCAGCTACGCCGGGAAGGCTTCGAGGGGGCGCGCTGCACAGTCGAGTGGCTGATGCGTAGGTTGGGCCCGCGGGGCGTGGTGCGCGGCAAGACGCCTCGCACCACGGTCAGCGACCGCACGACACCGTGCCCGCGGGATCATGTCAATCGCCAGTTCCAGGTCAGCCGGCCGAATGCATTATGGGTATCGGCTTTCACCTATGTGTCGACCTGGCAGGGCTTCGTCCACGCGGCCTTCGTCATCGACGTCTTCGCCCGGCGGATCGTTGGCTGGAAGGTCTCCGGTTCGGCGCGTACCGACTTCGTGCTGGATGCCCTAAAGCAGGCGCTGTATGCCCGTCAGCCGGTACAGGGCGGGCTGATCGATCACAGTGATGGAGGGGTGCAGTCTGTCTCGATCCGCTACACCGAGCGCCTGGCCGAAGCCGGGATCGAGCCGTCGGTGGGCAGTGTGGGTAACTCGTACGACAACGCCCTGGCCGAGACCATCGACGGACTCTACAAGGCCGAAGTGATTCATCGCCAGTCCTGGAAGAACCGCGAGGCCGTGGAGCTGGCCACGCTGACCTGGGTGGACTGGTACAACTACCGTCGACTGCTGGAACCGATCGGCAACATCCCGGCGGCGGAAGCTGAAGCGGCGTATTATCGACAACTCGACGAGTCAGCCCTGGCGGCATGACTCACACCAACGAGCCTCCGAGACTCCCGGGGCGGTTCAGCCTGTTGGCTCATTTTTGTGATAAAGGCATGACATTGCTCGGCGTCGAACCACCATGGTGCGAACTGGCGCGGGTCGTCGAAAGCATTGGTAATGGCGCTGGCCAGCGGCTGTACCTGGCTGGCGGCACCGAGCAGTTGAAGCACGTGCTCGGCGGGTGGCACCAACATGCTGTTGGTCCAGCCCACGACATGGCGGGCATAGTCCCAGTACTGCTCGAAGGTCTGCTCCATCCAGGCACTACTGAAGGGTTCCTCGTCCTGAGCGAGAATTGCCTCCAAATGGGCTCGGCGTATACATGTCTGGCGCGCTTCACTTGCCGGCATCCGGGATTGCTGGCATCGCGCGCGATTGCATGCGCAGCGTGAATCGAACCAGCGGTGAGGTCAGCGCCGTCGTCACCAGCGCGAACACCACGAGGATCGTGTAGACCCTTGGCGGAAGGATCTGCATCTGCAGACCGATTGACAGGACGATTAGCTCCATCAAGCCGCGCGTATTCATCAACGAGCTCACCAGCATCGCATCGTGTGGCGCAAGCCCGGTGGCACGCGCGCCCAGATAGCTGCCGCCGAACTTGCCGATGAATCCGCCCGCGAGGAATACACCGAACCACATCCATGATGCCGCGTCGTCGATCGTGCCGACCGACGCATGCAGCCCCGCATACGCGAAAAACACCGGCATCAGCACAAGCTTGACGAAACCTTCGACGTTGTCGCGCCACTCCTTCGCGACGCCGGGCACACGCCGCACGAACAGCGCCGCCGCAAGTGCGCCAAATGCGCTATGGAATCCGATCAGCGACGTCGCGAGTGCCGACGCCATTACGAAGCAGAACAACACGGCCAAGCGGTCGCGCGCCGCATGCGCAGTCGATGCGAGCCGCGCAAGCGTCGGTCGAACCACGAAGCGCACCAGGAGCGCGCACAGCACCAGATACGCGAGCAGGCTGACGAGCATGCGCGCAAATGCCCAGCCAGGCCCGCTCGATAGCGAGGCAATCGTTGCAAGCAGCATCCATCCGAGCGTATCCGTCAGCATCGCGGCAGACATTGCGTGCCGTGCGCCCACCATGGCGCTGAGCGCCAGGTCGTCGATGATGCGCGCCATCACCGGCACCGCTGATACCGCAAGTGCGACACCGCAGAAGAGTACATAGGGCAGCGCCGGCGCGTCGCTGGCGAGCGTGCCTTTCGAGACGGTGGCGACGATCATGCCGATCGCGGCCGGTGCGACGAGCCCGCCCGCTGCGATCGCGACGGGCATGCGCCAGCGCTTGCCGCGCAGCGTCTCGCCCAACTCCATATGCAGACCGACCTGAAACATGAGCAGTACCAGGCCGACTTCGCCGACTTGCGCCATCGCTGACAGCGCACGTGGGCCGAACAACACGTCGTAGAAACTCGGTGCGATCACGCCGAACAGCGAAGGCCCCAACAGCAAACCGGCCGCGATCTCGCCGACGACCGCGCACTGGCCGAGCCGTTCGGCAATGCGGCCGCAGACGTTGCAGAGCGCGATCACCAGCACGAGTTGCAACAGCCAGATAGTCATGAATACCTCGGAAAGAGCGACACCGACACGAAGCTGGTGGCCGCGAGCCCAAGCGGGCCAGCCGCGCCGTACGCCGTGATGACCGTGACGCCGCTCGCCAGGTTCGCGAGCGCCTGGCGGAGCGACGCGGCCGAGACCGGCTCGGCTTCACGCATCACCGCCCACTCGCGACGCGGTCGACCCAGCCCCGGTAGAACGCACGGTACTTGAGCACGAGCTTGTCGTACTTGCTGTACGCGCCGCCGCCGTCCGGCTTCATCCCGTTCCAGATTTTGACGTCGTACCCCGCTGCCTGTCTGGTCTGCAGCCCGAACAGTACGAAGTCGGTCGCACGGCGTAGGGCGCCGCCCACCTTCTTGATTGAGATGAGCATGTGCATGACGTTCTTGCCGTCGCTCACCGGCGTCACACACTGGAGCAGCTTGTATTTGACGTCTCCGTCCAGGGCGACGGTCATGACGCACCCGCCGGGGTAGCCATCGAAGTGCAGGTTCATCTGCGACATGTTCAGGCCGAGCGCGCGCGACAGCATGCCGAGGGGGCCGAAGTACCGGTCCACAGTGAAGTCGATCCCGGCACCGAACCACGCGCCCGCCCGGGCCAGCGACTCAACCTCCGGCCACTGGCGCCAATCGTCGAAGAGCTTGAGCTCGAAGGCCGAGATCGGGAGCGCGTGCACGGGGGTCGCGTGCTGCGCGTCGTAGAAGTTCTCGACGATCCGCAAGACCGCCGTCGTCGTCTCGAACGCGAAGTGCAGGTGCATAAAGTCGCCGTTGTCGACGTCGGCCGCGGCGATTTCGGGCAGCGGGTGCAGCGGCTGCGGGGAGCCATACCAGACCCACACGTAGCCGTATCGCTCGGCGGTGACCAACGTCGGCTGGCGCGCCCCGCGCGGCACGGGCTCCAGCCGGCGCACCGCCTGGCTGTGGCCGGGGATGTGAACGCATTGGCCCTGCTCGTCGTACCGCCAGTGGTGAAACGGGCACTGGATGCACCCGTCCTTGACCCGCCCGTCAGCCAGGTTCGCACCTAGGTGCGAGCAGTGGCGGTCCATCACTACGGCCCGCCCCGTCGCTCCGCGCCATGCCACGCACGAACGGCCGAAGAGCGTCAACTCCGTCGGCTTGTCCTTGAGGTCGTCCGAGCGCATCGCAACGTACCAGCTCGCGGCCAGGCGCGTGGTCGCGTCGTACGCCCCCGGGGGATGCTTCTTGACGCTCGCTTGATCCAATTGAATGTCGTTCATCGTTTTTGTGTCGTCGTTGGCCGACTACTTCTTCAGCGCCAAACCGATGCGGGTCGTGATGTACGCCTTGAGCAGCGCGAACATCGGGTTGTAGTCGAAGTACTTTTTCACCTCTGCCGGCGCGCTGGTTTGCGTCCAGTACATCAGCTTCATCGCCGGCAGTAGGCTGTACTTCGAGTTGTTGAGCTGCGGCTTGTCCCCGGTGATGCAGTACCCGAAGCCGAACATCGGCTTGGCGAAGTCTCGTTCGTCGATGAGGGCGTGAATCCGCGCCGCAGCCTCCTCGGCCGGCTTGCGCCCGGCGCTCACGGCCTCGACCTCAGCTTTGGCGTCGTTGAACAACTGGTAGTACTCCTCCATGTCCGCGCACAGGTACCCGAGGTACGGGGGGTTGTTGTCGAGGTGATCGAGGTCGCCCTCGTCGCGCGACGCGCGGAACCTCGCGTGGGCTTGCACGAGCCGGAACTGCCCGAGGATTGTGCCGACCGCCCACAGCCTGTGGAACGCGTCCCATAGGCGGAAGTCCGAGAACGCCGTGTAACAGCAGCTGACGAAGTCGTCGTTGTGGTCCAAAAGCTTTTGCTGCAAGCGCTCGATGTACTCGAAGCGCTCGGGGGAGAAGTCATCGTCGCATAGCGCCTTGATGAGGCGCGCTGCGAGCGCGTGGATGGTCACCGCGGTGTTCTCGAGCCCCCGGGAGAAGAGCGGGTCGATGAACCCGTTCGCGTGCAGCATCAGGCAGTAGCGGTCGCCGACGCAGGCGTTCGACGAGAACTGCAGGCGGTCGGTCTTGACCCAATCGCGCACCGGCACGGCGTCCCGGAACTGCGCCCCGATGCTCGGGAACTGCGCGAGGAACTCGTCGAATTCTTGCTGCGCGGAGATGTCCGTTTTCGGGTAAACACGCGGGTCGAGCTGCAGGCCGACGCTCACCAGGTTGTTGGTCGACCGCGGGTGGTTGTTGAACGGAATCACCCAGAGCCAGCCGCCCGCGAACATGTGGTGCAAGGTCCCCTCGTGCCAGCGCCAGCGCTGCCCCTTGACCTTGAAGATGTCGTCGAACGGCTTGACCCCGAGCATGTGCGTGTAGAGGCTGCGCGAGTGCGTCTTGAAGCGACACGGTTCTTCGCGGAGCTTGAACTTGGTCGCAAGCGGCGCGCGGGGTCCTCCGCAGTCGATCATGTACCGGCCGGTGAACCGTTCGCCCTGGGCGGTGGTCACCGCGACGCCGTCTTTATCGGCGTGGTATTCGGTCACGTTAGTCTTCTGGCAAACCTTGCAGCCGTATTTAATGGCGGCTTGCAACAAGTAGGCGTCGACGTCTTGCCGGTAATAATGGCTCTCCGGCCCCCACGGCAGCTCGGGAATGACGCACTGCGTGAACTCCTTCGGGTCGTGCTCCTGGCCGGGCTTGTGGAACACGAAGCCGAAGTTGCGCTTGATGCCCGTGCTCGACGCGACGTAACGTTGCGTCGAGTAGAATGACGTGATGTGGTCGAGCTCCGGAATGCCGTAACGATCAGCGATGATGCGGTTCATAAGAGACGTCTCGGGGATCGACGATTCGCCGATCGTGAACCGCGGGTGCGACGACTCCTCGATGATCAGCACGCGAAACTGTTTTTTGGCCAAGATGGCTCCCATCTGGGTGCCGGACATGCCCGAGCCGAGGATGATCACGTCGAAGTGGTTGCTATCGCGCCCGTTCGCGTGGCTCTTCTGAGTCATGGGGGCAAACTCTCCTTGTGAGATAACACATGGCCGCGCGCGTCAGGATTCGTCGAGCGCGGCGAGGATGCGGGACCGCGCGGCACACGTGAGCGTGAGTAGATTGCCGAGCATGCTGGGCGCGTACCCCCCGCTGCCGATTGCGGGGCCGCTTCGCCCGACTTCGTACGCCCGCTCCGCCAATTTGAGGTGAGGCGCCCGGAAGCGCAGCAGGACCTTGAAGACCCGCTCGAGGGCTGCCAGCCCAGCCCGGACGGGCTCGCCCCGCGCACCGACCGCTCGCGCCTCGCCGAGCGCGCGGTCGACGAGCGCCGGCCCCCCAGCGAACCGAGCGTAGACCGCCCTGTACGCGGGAAGCACGTAGGGTAGGTACGTCTCTTTGAATTCTCGATAAGCTTGGTCGTCCGATTGCGAGCCCCACAGGACGTGCTCCAGCACGAAGAGGGGCATTTCTACGGCACCGGGGCCGAGGTAGCTCTGGCCACCGACTCGAATCGGTTCGTAGAAGGGGCGGAGCTCATCGTAGAAGACCTGCAGCGAGATGAAGCGGTACGCGTAGACGATCGATTCGACCATTTTCTGCAGATAGGCTGCTAGCTCGTCGCACCCTTGCGCGAACGCGGGCGACCGCAGGGGCACATCGGACAGTTCGACGGTCACCGCGATGGCCGCCTCGAGGGCCGCCATCGAGATGCGCACGCTCTCGAGCAGGTGCGCTTCGTCGCGGAGCCCAGTGTAGCTCCGCTGCGCGTCGGCCGCCGCGGGGTTCCAGACCGTCACATGCAGGAGCGTCTCGCGCGGCGGCAGGTCGGTCACGCGCGCCAAGTCGAGCAGCACCGGCTCAAGCCCGGGCACCACGTCAGCGGGCTCATGTCCGTGCCGCTTGAGCGACCCCAGGAAGAACCCGATGTCCCGCATCGCGGCGGCGGCTTCGACGAAGCCCCAGCCGGAGGGCACGCCACGCGCCGGGAGGAGCTCGCGCAGCAGGCCGACGATGCCGGGCACGTCCTTGTTACGGTTCAGGCCCGGCAGCTGCAGAACGAGCGAGCGCGCCTGCAGCGGATCGCAGGCCGCCACGGCAGCGTGCGTGGCCGCGAATGCGCATACCCGGCCCAGGGCGCGCTCCACTACAGGATTTCCGGCGCCGCGGGCGTCGGCCCAGGCTGGCTGCGAGACAGCCCCGCGTCGCCCTCGCGCAGCGACCTCAAGTAGTCATAGTTCGTCGGCAGGCTCGTCCGCAGACGCTCGGCCTCGCGCTGGATGCGGGCGAACATCGCCTCGGCTTTATCGATCGACTCCGGTCGGTGCCGCAAGAGCGGCAGCGACCGGTCGGGCAGCATGCCCAAGCCAGCAAAGATGCAGTAGTAGTTTCCGTTCAACCAGAAGTTCTTGAATTCGTAGTCGAAGGTCTCATAGTACGTAGAATCGTCGAACGACGTGGTGGTCAGCGGCAGCCCCGCCTTGTAGCGCAGAACCTTCTCTTTGATGGCGTCCGAGAGTCGCAGGTCGTGCCGGTTCGCGAGCCAGAACGGCGTGTCTTCGCGCGACGTGGTGAAATAGTGCGCCTGGACGAAGTCTCGACAGTCGTCGAACATGTAGACGATCTCGGCGTTGAACGCGTCGGTCAACCGTGGGTCGAATGAGGTGTCGGGGAAGTGCTTCACGAGTTGGTAAAGCGCCGCGTAGATGAAGTAGATCCCCGTCGATTCTAGGGGCTCCAAAAAGCACGACGACAGCCCGATAGCGACGCAGTTGTTGACCCACGCCCGCTTGTTGCGCCCGACCCTGAACTTGATCTGGTTGAGTGGCTGCTTGTCCGAGAGGCCCCAGAGGTCGAGGAAGTCGGCGGTGGCCTGGTCGCGCGAGGTGAACTTGCTCGAGAAGACGTAGCCGCTGCCAAACCGGCCCAGCATTGGAATCTTCCAGGTCCACCCCGAGTTCATGGCGATCGAGGAGGTGTACGGCTCGATCCCCATGCGCGCGTCGTCGTTGGGTACGGCGCTGGCGACCGCGCTGTCGCACAGCAGGTAGTCGGACATGTCAATGAAAGGCTCCTTCAGGGCCTGGTTGATCAAGAGCCCCCGCATGCCGGAGCAGTCGATGAACAGGTCCGCCTCCAGCGTCCGACCCTCCTTGGTGAACAGGTTGGAGATGTAGCCGCGGTCGTTCAGGTGAACCTCCACGACCTCGTCGACCACGCGGTTCACCCCGCGCTCGACGGCCCAGCGCTTCAAGAAATCGGCCACCAGGTGCGCGTCGAAGTGCCACGCGTGGGACATCTGACGGGTGCCGTCGGGCAGGCACGGTGCTAGCTTGCCGTCGAGCGCCCCGGGCTGCGGGTAGCAGGCGTACTCCATCGGCTGCTGGAAGCCCTGTTCGCGCTTGCGCAGCCAGTAGTGGGTAAGCGGCACGCCGTCGCAGTTCGGCACGCTGCCGAACAAATGGTAGAAGTAATCGTCGCGCGAGTGGTCGGGAGACTTTCTCCAATTCACGAACTTGATCGCGGCCTTGAACGCGCCGTTCACTTGGGGCATCCACTCCCGCTCCGGTATCCCGAGGAAGTCGAAGAACACCTTCTGCAAACTCGGGATGGTCGCCTCGCCCACGCCGATCCGGGGGATCGCCGCAGACTCGATGAGCGTAATGTTCGCCTGCTGTTGGAGCGCCCGGACGAGGTACGAGGCGGCCATCCAGCCCGCAGTGCCGCCGCCCACGATGATGATATTCTTGATGGGGTTGTTCATGACACTTCCTTGTTTCAAGGCGAATTGCCTGTGACGAGGGAGAGGCCGCCAGTCTCCGTGCAAGAGGCACATCAATGTGCTTGTTAGATTAGACTCTAGCCTGCCGGAAAAGCGACGCAAATTCCGTTTCCGAATTAACATCCTAAAACGCAAAGGCATTCGGTATAAAGGAAGGTTTTGAGTACGTTTTTTTGCGCCTAATCAGTCCGCCGCTAGTGTCACGTCAACCGTAAAAGAGCGGGAGAGGTGCATGGCTGGCATGAAGGCATCCTCAATGGATTCGATACCTCGATCGAGAAGGTCTCCAGATGACAGAACGGTACCGGGTGGTCCTGAGTGAAGTGGAAAGAACGCACCTGCAAGTGCTGACGAGCAAGGGCAAGACGGCAACAAGCCAGGTTATCAATGCACTGATCCTGCTGAACTGCGATCAGTCGGCGCCGGCCGGCCCCTGCCGGAGCAGTCGGGAGATCGCGCAGATGCTGGACATCGGCGAGCGCAAGATCGAGCGGGTGAAGAAGCGCTGTGTAGAGGAAGGGGTGGAGGCGGCACTGGTAAGAAAACGGCCCGAGCGCGAATACGCCCGCAAGATCGACGGAGAACTCGAGGCTCGGTTGATCGCCATGAGTTGCAGCCAGCTGCCCGAGGGGCATGCGCGCTGGACACTGCGGTTGTTGGCTGAGCGCTCCGTGGAGCTGTCCTACGTGGAAAGTCTGTCGCACGAGACGGTGCACCGGGTGCTTAAAGAAGCGAACTCAAGCCTTGGCGCCAGGTTGGCTGGGTAATCCTGCCGAAGGCCAGTGGGGAATTCGTGGCGGCCATGGAGCAGGTGCTCGATGTCTACAGCCGCCCCTCTGACCCAACCCATCCCGTAGTCTGCATGGACGAAACAGCGCAGCAGTTGATCGGCCAGGTACGCGAGCCCCTCGAGGCGGTACCGGGGCATGCCGAGCGCGAAGACTACGAGTACGAGCGCGCCGACACCTGCAACGTCTTCGTGGCCTGTGAGCCGCTGGCCGGGCGGCGCACGATCCGGGTGACCGAACGCAGGACCCGCGCGGACTGGGCGCATTTCGTCCGGGCCATCGCCGATGGCTTACTCCGACGCCGAGCGCATTACCCTAGTCATGGACAACCTCAACATCCACAGCGCCAGTTCCCTGTACGAGGCATTCGGTACGGGTTCTGCGAGAACGCTTCGATGAACCGCCCCGGGAGTCTCGGAGGCTCGTTGGTGTGAGTCATGCCGCCAGGGCTGACTCGTCGAGTTGTCGATAATACGCCGCTTCAGCTTCCGCCGGCGGGATGTTGCCGATCGGTTCCAGCAGTCGACGGTGGTTGTACCAGTCCACCCAGGTCAGCGTGGCCAGCTCCACGGCCTCGCGGTTCTTCCAGGACTGGCGATGAGTCACTTCGGCCTTGTAGAGGGGGCATTTGCGGGAGAGGGCGAAAACCTACGCTAAGGCTTTGGCCAACGATATTCACCGGTGAGATTGATGTGCTCCCACCCGAGCGGCGAGACGTGGGCCAGGAGATCAGGCGATAGCAGTTTTCCGTCTCGTTTCTGGCTGGTGACAACCTCGCCCAGCTTCCATGGTGTTCCAGAAAATAATGATGGCGGCGAGCAGGTTCATACCGGCGATTCGGTAATGTTGGCCTTCGGCAGAGCGGTCGCGGATTTCGCCCCGGCGATGGAAACTGATGGCTCGTTTCAGCGCGTGATGGGCCTCGCCCTTGTTGAGTCCAATCTGGGCGCGGCGTTGCAGATCGGCATCCAGAATCCAGTCGATCATGAACAGGGTTCGCTCGACACGACCGACCTCCCGCAGGGCGGTCGCAAGTTCGTTCTGCCGTGGATAGGAGGCGAGTTTCCGTAGGATCTGGCTTGGCGCGACGCTTCCGGCCGCAATGGTGGCGGCGATGCGCAGGATATCGGGCCAGTTGCGCTCAATCATGGCCTGATTGATCTTTCCGCCGATCAAGGCCCGCAAGTGAGACGGGACGGTCGATGGATTGAACGCATAGAGCCGCTTGGACGGCAGATCCCGAATCCGAGGGGCAAACCGGTAGCCGAGAATGGCGCACGCGGCAAAGACATGATCGGTGAAGCCGCCCGTGTCGGCGAACTGCTCGCGGATGTGGCGGCCGGTATCGTTCATGAGCAGGCCGTCGAGGATGTACGGGGCTTCGCTTGCTGTTGCAGGGATCACTTGGGTCGCGAATGGCGCATATTGGTCGGAGACGTGACTGTAAGCCTTCAGGCCCGGGGTGTTGCCGTATTTCGCGTTAATCAGGTTCATGGCTTCGCCTTGCTCCGTGGCGGTGAAAAACTGGCCGTCGCTTGAAGCCGAAGTGCCCATGCCCCAGAACTGGGCCATGGGTAACGCCGCCTGCGCCTCGACTACCATGGCCAGCGCCCGGTCGTAGGCTTCGCCCTCGACATGCCACCGTCCAATGCGGATCAACTCCCAGAAGGTGTGGGTGTTTGTGGCGTCAGCCATCTTGCGCAGGCCGAGGTTGATTCCCTCTTGATGCGTGTGGGCGGTATCTGCTTGTAGAGATCGATCACCAGATCTTCGGCGCCGGTCGGCGCGGCAGCTGCGAGCTTCTCGATATGCAGAACGCTGTTTTCGATCGACCCGCCTGGAATCGTGCCCATACGCGCCGCACGGCCTAGAGCATTTTTACCTTATTCTGATTCATATCCGGCTCCCTCGAAGTAGTGCCTGCAGTCCTGCGCCGAGAACTGCGCAATCGCCTCGCCAATGCTCTGCCACAGCTGCGGCACGGTCCGCGCCGCCGCCTTTCGCAGCAGCGCCTTGAGCTTGGAGAATGCCCTTTCGATCGGGTTCAGGTCGGGGCTATAGGGAGGCAGGTAGCGCAGTGTGGCTCCTGCGCCTTCAATGGCCTGGCGTACCCCCGCCACCTTGTGGGCCGGCAGGTTGTCCATCACCACGATAGCGCCGGGCGTCAGCTCGGGAACCAGGACCTGCTCGACATAGGCCAGGAAGGCCGGGCCGTTCATGGCGCCGTCGAGCACCAGCGGAGCAGTTAGCCCATCCACGCGCAGGCCGGCGGTAAAGGTCGTGGTTTTCCAGTGACCGTGAGGGACCGCGGCCAGGCAGCGCTCGCCGCGAGGGGCCCAGCCTCGTAGGCGGGCCAGGTTGGTCGCGGCGGCGGTTTCGTCGACGAAGATCAGCTTGCGCCAGTCGAAGCCGGGTTGTTCCTCGAGCCACTCCTGTCGTGCTGCCTGGACGTCCGGCCGCTGCTGCTCGGCCGCATGCGCGGTCTTTTTTTGAACGTCATGCCGTGCCGGTCGAGAAACGTCCATACCGTCGCCAGGCTGACCCGAATACCGCGCTCCCGCTCGAGGGTTGCGGCGAGCTCGGCCAGCGTCAGGTCGGGGGTTTGCTCGAGCAGGCCGAGCAGGTAGTGCGCATGGGGATCGAGCCGCAAGCCCCGGGGCTTGCCCTGTCGGCGGGCGACGAGCTCCCCGCCTTCCCGAAAGCGCCGTACCCAGACGATCGCCGTCGCCGTGCCGATGTCGAATCGCTCGGCAGCCTGCCGAGCCGACAGCCCGCCCATGGCCGCGTCGACGACGCGTCGGCGAAGATCGGCACTGTATGCTCGAGCCATTCTGGTCTCCTTGTCTGAGCGGGAGAGGAGGCCCGAAATGACCAGGAAGAGCAACCCCTGTATGTCGAATTCGTGTTTTCAAAAAATGCTCTAGTTCCATCCACAGTAGCGCCAGGGTCGGGACTAGCGCCGTGTGGGTGATACTTTCGCGACGGATGATCTCGAAGCATTCCACCGGGCTGGGCTGGCGAGCGATCACCAGGGTACCGCCGCTGCAAAGCGTGCCGAGGAACCCCGGCGAGCTCATCGGGAAGTTATGTGCCATGGGCAGTACGGCGAGGTAACGGCTGTGCTCATCCATCCGGCACCGCTCGGCACTAGCCCGGGCGTTGTAGAGATATTCGTGATGCCGCCGAGGGATCAGTTTCGGCGTGCCAGTGGTACCGCCGGACAACTGGAAACAGGCGACCGCGCTGACAACCGGGGCGGCGGCATAAGCGGCAGTGCCGTAGAGCCACTGCAAGGCATCCCCCGGCGCGTTCTCTTCCAGCGCGACCAGATGTGTCAGGCTCGGCACCTGGCGCTGCAGGCTGTCGGCCAACTCCGCATAGTCGAAGCCGGCGTGCCGGGGGACGTGGAAGTAGGCTTTGGCTTCGGTCCGGCGGCAGAACTGCAGCAGTTCGTGCTCGCGGTGCGCCGGTAGCGCGAATACCGGAATCACTCCCGCGCGAAACAGTGCAAAGCTCAGCTCGACGAACGCCGCTTGGTTCGGCAACTGCACGATCACCACGTCGCCAGGGACGAGGCCCTTGTTCTTGAGCCCATCCGCCAGCAGCCCGACGCGCCGGTCCAGCTCGGCGTAGCTCAGGCGCAACTCGCCATCCACCAACGCGGTGTGCGTTGGCCGCTGGCTAGCCTGGGTGGCAAGCATGCTGGCGAAGGTGTGATTGCCCCAGTAGCCCAGGCGCAGATAGTCCTGGGCAAAGGTTTCCGGCCAATAGGGGCAGTGCAGCTCTACATCCAACTGTTCGGAAATGGGTTGTCGGTCCATCATCAATTTTCCTCTCCTTTCTTCTCTCACGTACCACATCCTGCAACCACTTCCGTATGCTGCTCCACGCTCTGCTCGCCGCAGCCGTCGACCGTCGGCTCGGGCATCAGCGCGCTGATCATGGTGCGCAGCTTGACGCAGGTCTCCTGATATTCATGCTCCGGGTCGGAACCTTCGACGATGCCGCAGCCGGCGAACAGGTGTGCCTGCCTTCCTTGGATCAGCGCCGAGCGCAGGGCCACCGCGAACTCACCGTTGCCATCGCTGTTCAACCAGCCGACCGGTGCCGCATACCAGCCACGGTTCAGACCTTCCTGGTCGCGGATGTAGGCTATAGCGTGCTCCTTATCGACGCCGCCGACAGCGGGTGTCGGATGCAGGGCGTCGACCAGGGTCAACAGATCGACGTCGGGACGCACTCGCCCCCGCACCAATGTCTGCAGGTGCTGGATATGCGGCAATTTGTGCAGCGATGGCATAGCGGGAACTTGCAAGGTTTCGACGTGCGCCTCCAACGAGCTTTTCAGCGCATTTACCACCAAGGCATGCTCATGGCGGTCCTTGGCGCTATCCAGCAAGCGGTTGCCGTTGTACAGGTCCTCATCCGGGCTGTGCCCACGCGGGGTGCTGCCGGCCAGCGCGGTGGTGTAGAGCTCGCGGCCCTCCAGGCGTACCAGGCGTTCGGGCGTGGCGCCCAGGAAACAGTGTTCGCCACGGCGGATGGCGAACAGGTAGGTGCTGTCGTTGGCCTGCCTGAGGTAGCCCCAGAAGAAGGCATGGGCATAGCCCTGCCCTGCCGTGCTGAAGGCTGAGATGGGCTCCCAATCGTCCCAGGGAGAGGAGTAGCAGGCGAGGATCTCGCGTCCTTTGACTTCGGCATGCTGCCGGGCTTGCTGCAGATGGTCGAGGAGTTTCTGGGTGAGAATTGGCGGGTTCATGCCTGCACCTCCGTCGGGTTCGCCTGCCCCCGGGTGGCCCGCCAATGGAGGATCTGCTGCTGGATGTTCCACTCGATGATCTGACGGAACAGCTCTTCGGTGAAGGCGACGTTGTAGCCCGCCGCCTCCGCCCATTCGCGACGTTCGGCAAGCATCGTCAGGACCCGTTCGGGAGCGGGAATGCTTTCTTCGCTCGGCTTGAACTGCGCCGCGGCCTTCACATACTCCAGCCGTTGCCGGAGCGCTTCGAAGATCTGTCGGTCTAGGCTGTCGATACCCACTCTCACATCGTTCAGGCTGGTGCAATCTCGGGGGGATTTCAAAGCACTCATTTTCACTACCTTCAAAAGTCGGGATAGGTGGAAAGGACGCGAGCGTGAACGAGACTGCCTGGTGCTTAGCTATGCGCTCGCTGGGGTGGATCTGCGCCTAGTTGCCGGCGCAGATGTAGGCAGACGCCATTGGGGGATTCGCTGATGTGAAAATGGCCGCCCGCAACCTGGGCGTACTCGGCCCAGTGCAGCGGGTGTTGACGCCAGGCCAGTACCTCGGCCGTACTCACCTTGCGCTCTGCTTCGGCATGGAACAGGCTTGCCGAACACGTTGAAGCATTGTTTTCCAGCAGGGTGTCGAGCGCTTCGACGATGCGCTCGACGCTGGCGGCGTCCGACAACAGATGCCAGTGGTCGACATCGACCCGCTGTCGCACGTGCCCGGCCTCCAGCAACGCCTGCCAATCACGCAACGGCTCCTCCCAGGCGGCATTCGCCTGCGCCTGGATCAGCAGCACCGAAGTCGCCAATGGGCGGGGATGGATCGCCCGCAAGCTCTCCAGCCCCTGGCGCATACGTCCGACATCACGCTCGAAGCTGGCCAGGCCGCCAAGCCCAGCATGACGACCGAGCGCGGTCACCTGCTCGAACAGGTTCGTCAGGGAGTCCCGCTCCCCGGCGCTGGGTGCCGTCAGGCCGAAGAAGCGATACGGGTCGTCACGCCCCTCGCGCTGGAAGCAGTGCAACGACAGCGGGTCGAGCAGGACCAGCCCGAGGGGTGGCCGCCCTTCCCGCTCCAAGCGCTCGGCCAGGGCTGCCGCCAGGCTGGCGCCGAACGACCAGCCGAGCAGGATGATCCGCTCCCGTTCGTGCGATTCGGCGTCGGCGATGGCCGCGCCATAGCGCTCCAGACGCGCGTCCAGGCTTTCCGCCGCAAGGTTCGACTCGGGGTCCTGCAGGCCATACACCGACAATCGCCCATCGAGGTTCCTGGCCAGGGCTCGATAGGAGCCGATGTCACCATCGGCGGTCGGCAGGCACAGCAGGCTGGCCTTGCCCACTCCAGAGGTCAGGCGCAGCAAGGTCGGCGTTTGCGCGGCCGGCGCCTTCAGCGAGGCCACGAAGTCGTCCAGTTGTGGATGCTGGAACAGTTGCCGTAGGCTGGCCTTGCACCCCAGGCGCTGGCGCAGTTCAGCCACCATGCGGGTGGCCAGCAGGCTGTCGCCGCCGATAGCGAAGAAGTCGGCCATGGCGCTGACCTGCTCGCGCTTGAGCAGGTGTTTCCAGATCTCCGCCACCTCGCTTTCCAGGCCCGGACGCGGCGCGGCGAAGCTTTCCACATGCTGCTCGGCTGCCTGGGCCGGTTTCGGCAACTGCCCGCGATTGATCTTGCCGTTGGCGCTGAGCGGCAGCCGCTCCAGGGTGATGAAACGGCTTGGCAGCATATAGGCCGGTAATGCGTTGGCGAGGTAAGCGGTGAGGCGCTCCGGGCGGAGCCGCCATTGCGCCTGTCGGGTACCGGCCAGCACCACATGTTGGGCGATCGCCGCCTCGGCGCTGCCGGCCCGGGGGAACGCGACATGGCGGTCGAAGCCGCTGCCGTCCAGTTCCTGCGCCCACTGCTCCAGGGAGAGGAACGGCAGGTTGTTCTCCACCCGCCAGTCGTCATAGTCGCTGAGCCCTTCGATGAAGCCGATGCTGATCATCTGCAGGCGGCAGTTGCGGGTCGCCTCGATCATCAGCAGGCTGCCGCCCGGCCGCAGCAGCGTGCGCAGGTAGCGCAGCGAGGCGGACAGGTTGCGCGCATCGTGCAGCACGTTGACCGCCACCACGATGTCCTGCGAGCCTGGCTCGAAGCCTTGCGGCCCCGGCTCGCGGTTGATGTCGTAGTGGGCGTAGTCGATGAAGTCGTAGGCGGCGAAGCGCTGCCGGGCCCGCTCGAAGAAGAAGTCCGAGAGGTCGGTGAAGGCGTAGCGCACCGAGCGTCCTTGCAGCACCGGGAACAGCGATTCGCTGGTGCCACCGGTACCGGCGCCGACTTCCATGATGCGCAAGGTGCGCTCGGCGGGGAACGTCGCCAGCACCTCCCGCAGCAGGCGCGCGGCGATGCGATTGAGGTAGTCCATCAGCGGGTTGAAGCGGTAGATGCCTTCCGCCGCTTCGGTTGAGCCACTGGGGAAGTAGATCTCCAGCGGGTCCAGTTGGCCGCGCAGCATGTCCAGATGGCTGTCGATGCTGCGGCGGATGTAATCCACCACGCTGGCGGCGCGGCAGCCGAACATCTCGATATCGTCGAAACCGGCCCAGGCGCGCTCGAAGGTTTCCATATCGAAGCCACGCAGGCTCAAATAACGGCCCGTCTCGTCGCGTTGCAGGTAGCCTTCGCTCACTAGCGCTTCCAGCCACTGGCCGATCAGCTTGGTGTAGCGGTCGCCGGCGCCCAAGGCGGCCAACACGTCGTCGAGCGTGCGGCGCTCGCCCACTTCACGGAACAGCCCGCCCAGCGCCAGGGTGCGCACCATGGCCAGGCTGCTGAGGCGTTCGACTTCGGCCCAGAAGGCCTGGTAGTGCACCAGGTCCAGATTCTCGTGCAAGCTCGCCGAGGCTTCGTCGCCAACCCGGCTGAGTGCCCACCAGTGGCGCTGGTAAGCCTCCAGATCGACCTCCAGGTGCTGGCGGATGTCGTCGTCCTGTGCCGGCAGGTCCTCCAGGGTCAGATAGGCGACCAGTTGGTGGTTGCCTGGCAACGGCTCCTGCACATCGACCACGGCCTGACGGATCGCCGGGTGGCGGCCGAGCACCGCATCGATCTCACCGAGTTCGATGCGGTGACCCTTGATCTTCACCTGGAAATCTTTGCGCCCGAGAAACTCCAGGGTGCCGTCGGTCCAGTAGCGAGCCAGGTCGCCGGTACGGTACAGGCGTGCGCCGGTCTGCGGATCGAGACTGAACTGGCGCGCGGTCTTCTCCGGATCGCCCCAGTAGCCGAGGGCCACCCCCACGCCCCCGATGTATAGGTCGCCCTTGACCCCTTCGGGGCAATCGCGTCCCTGCGCGTCCAGCACCCGGTAGTACTGGTTGCTCAGCGGATAGCCGTAGGGGATGGAGGTCCAGTGCGCGGGCACCTCCCCTACCTCGAACCAGTTGGACCAGATCGAAGCCTCAGTCGCCCCGCCGAGGGCTACCAGTTGCAGCGCCGGGCACAACGCGCGGGCTCGGGCCGGCAGGTCGAGCGGCACCCAGTCGCCGGAAAGCAATGCCAGACGCAGCGTGGCGGGCAAAGTGCCCGCCCCTTCGACCTGGGTGACGAGCATTTCCAGCAGGGCCGGTACCGAGTTCCACACGCTCACCCCGGTCCTGTCCAGCAGGTCCAGCCAGTGGCCGGGATCGAGGCGCCCCTGGTCGCTCGGCAGCACCAGGGCCGCGCCTGCCGCCAGGGTGCCGAAGATGTCGTAGACGGAGAGGTCGAAGCTCAGCGACGAGAGGCCGAATATCCGATCATCGGCATCTACCTGCCAGCGGCGATTGATATCCAACACTGTGTTCAGCGCACCACGGTGGTCGATCATCACGCCCTTGGGCTGGCCGGTAGAACCCGAGGTGTAGATGATGTACGCCAGCTCCTCGGCGCCGCGGACGATCTCGGGCAACACTGGCGGCCGTGCGGCAAGCAGGTTGGCTAGGTCCAGAACGATGGCCGTGCACGGCCAGTCGCTACGTTGCGCACCGGCATCCACCAGCATCACCCGCACGGCGGCGTTGTCGCAAATCGCACTCAGGCGCCCGCCGGGCACATCGGCGGCGAGCGGCACATAGACGCTACCCGCCAACAGCACACCCAGGGTCGCAATGATCTGCACGGGCCCCTTGGGCAGGCAGACGATGACCCTGTCGCCGGGCTCGACGCCGGCATCCAGGAGCCGGCCGGCGACGACCTGAGCAGTCTCCAGCAGCCGTGCGTAATTCAGACTGCCATCGCTCCATAGCAGCGCCGATGCCTCGGGATGGCGTGCGGCAGCGGCCAGGAACGGCTCATGAAGCAGGCCCTTGGGCACTTCCATCGCGGTGTCGTTGACCTGCTCTCGCACCCGCCGCTGGCGCTCAGGCAGGAGCAGTTCCACCGGTTGCTCCCAGCCGCCCTGGCACAGCTGGCGAAGCAGGCCTTCATAACTGGCGAACATGTCGTCGAGCAGGTTGTCCGGGAACAGCGCGTCGACCGAGTCCCAATTGAGCAGCAGGCCGTCCGCCAGCGGATAGGTCTGGTGGTCGAGCCAGACTTGCGGCGTCTGCGAGATCGACCAGCCCAAATCGCCGAGGCTGTGACGGAAGTTCTCCGGCGGCATGGCCTTGCCCAGGTTGCAGGCGAACACCACTGGCGCCGAGCGTGCCGTGCCGCCGTCGGCACGGGCCAGGTCGCGCAGCACCTCGACTCCGGAATAGGTCGCCTGCTGCAGGTCGCGATGCAGTTGCCGTTGCAGCCGCCGCACATGCTCGGCGAAGGGCAACGCTGCCGAATGATCGATTTCCAGCAGCAACAGGTTGGTGAAGTCGGCGATCATCCACGGGATTTCCGGGCTCAGTTCCTGGCGGTCGAACAGCGGGATGTTCAACAGGAAGCGCGGCTCGCTGCTCCAGCGCGCCAGCACCTCCGCATAGGCGGTGGCCAGCACGCAAGCCAGGGTCACGCCGGCCTTTCTCGCCTGCTCCTGCAGGCGGCCCAGGGAGGCGTGATCGAGCATGAACGAGCGGCGCACGAAGCGCGCCCGCGTCACCTGCTCCGGTTGCCGGGCCAGCGGCAATGCCGGACCGCCGGGCAGGGTCGGCAGGCGCTCCTGCCAATAGGCCTTGGCCACCTCACGGGCGGTGGCATCACGCTGCCGCTGGCTGGCCAGGTAGCCGGCGAAGGTGCTGTGCAGCTCCGGCAATCGGTCGCCCTGGTCGAGGTAGAAAGCCGCCAGGTCGCCAAGGAACAACTCGAAGCTGAGGACGTCGGCCACCAGCAGGTCGAGGTTCAGGTACAGGCGGCTGCGCCTACCGGGCAGGCTGGCCAGGCGTAGATCGCAGACCTCGCCCTGCTCAACCCGCAGGCGCCGATGGGAAAGCCGCTCGCGGATGGCCAGCAGTTGCCCATCGACGGCATTCGCCTCGACCCCGCTCAGGTCGTAGTGAGTCAAGCCGGGCCAGGGGCTTTGCGCCATGACCGTCTGCTTGCCGCTGGGGAGGAACCGGGCGCGCAGCATCGGGTGGCGTTGCAGCAGTTGTCGCATCGCCGTTTCCAGGCGCCCCGCATCCACGCCCTGACCATCGAACTCGGCGTACAGGTGGCAGCCGACCCCACCGAGCGGCTGATCATCCTGGCGCCCGATCCAGTACGCCTGCTGCATCGGTGTCAGGGCGAACTCTTCGGCCTGATGGATCAGGCGCACCGGGCGCTCCGCGCCGTCCATCGTGGCAGCGGCCGGCGCGCCGTCGAGCTGTCGCCACCAGGCGGCCAGCGTCGGCTCTTCGAGCAGGGCCGCCAGCGGCGGTACCACCAGCCCCCTGGCGGCCAGGTGGGTCTGCAGGCGAATGACCATGATCGAATCCAGACCGAACTCGATCAGCGAGCGCTGTTCGTCCAATATCTCCGCCTCCAGGCTGAGCAAGGCGGCCACCTGCTTGCGCAGGGCGCGCTGGTCGAAGGCCGGCGTCTGGCTTGCCGGTTTGTCGGGTTCATTGCGAAGAGCGTCAAGGTCCAACATGTTCAACCTCCGGTTATCCGGTCAGCGAAATAAAGGGGACGATCAACGGTCGAGGGACGCAGCGGGCGGTCCACTCTCTTTGCAGGCACGGGCAAGCAGGATCACCACCAGGGGCAGACCCGCCAGCCCGATGGCGTAAAACAGTGGCCAACCGATACGCGACAGGCCTTGCATGACGGTCATCAGCACCACCAGGCTGAGCAACCGGCTGATGCCGTAGAGGGCGGCGTAATCGGTGGCCGCCTGAAGGTTCGAGGCCCAGCCGAGGATGATTGAGCAGATCACCACATACAGCCCGCTGACCCCGGCATTGACGCTCACCGCCCCAACCAGGGCCAGGCTGATCGAGGCCTGCCAGGTGCCAACGAACATCAGTAGCGCCGACGCCATACCGAGCAGGCAGAACAACGCCAGGCATGGCGCCAAGTTGAAGCGGCGCAACAACAGGGGCGCGACGATCGCCGCGCCTAGGCTGCACAGAGGCGACAAGGTGCCGACCACCCAGCCGACCCGTTCTAGCGGCAAACCGAGGTCGACCAGCATGACCCGGTTCAGGCTGAACAGACCGATCAGCACGCAGGACACCAGCGACAGCAGCATCAGGCGGCGGCGCATCAAGGGTTGGCGCAATGCCGCCAGCAGGCTGGCCTGGTGATTCGACGACGGCTCATGGCGCTCCGATCGCCAGCTCAGCAGCGGAACGGTGGCGATCACTAGCAGCAGGACGATGAGCAGGAAAATGGTGCGCCAGCCCAGGCTCTGGAACAGCGCGAGGAACACTCCGCCGCCGGTCATGGCGCCGATGGACAGCGCGCCAACCTTGATCGCTCCGGCCAGCGAGCGGCTTTCGGAGGGAGTGGTTTCGGTGACCAGGGCGTCCAGCGCCAAATCCATGGTCGCGGCGGCCAGCGCGACCACCAGGCCGATGCCCAGGAGGAGAATGGGCGGCAGTTGCTGGCCGAAGGCGATCAGCGTCACCCCGGCGATCGCCACTCCTTGCATGGCGACGATCCAGCCGCTGCGATGGCTGAGCCAGGGCAGGCGCCAACGGTCGACCCACGGCGCCCAGAGGAAGGTCATGCCGAACGGCAATAGCAGCAGGAACAGCCAGCCCAGGCGGCCTATATCCAGGCCCCGGGTCCGTAACAGCGGCGGCAGGCCGCCCTGGATCAGGCCGAAGAGGATGCCGAAGGCCAGGTACAGCAGGCCGATGCGTGGCAACAGGCGCCAGTAGTCGCTGTGGCGTTCGCGCAGGGGCGGGCTGTCTCGCTCCACTAGATAGTCGCTCGGTTCCATCGGCGTGGCCTCACAGCTTGGCCGTCAGGCCAACCCCGGCGATCCGCCCCTGGCCAACCCGCACGGCCTGTACCTCGGGGCTGTAATAGGCACCCACCGACTCATAGCGCTTGTCGAACAGGTTGTAGCCGAACAGGTAGATGCCGTAGCGGCTGTCTTCCCAGCCGATGCGCGCATTGGTCAGGTCGTAGGAACCTAAATTGAAGCTGTTGGCGACATCGGCGGCACGCTTGTCCACATACTGGTAGCTGACATTGCCGTACAACTCGCCGCTGGGAATCGCCAGGCGCTGGGCGGAGATGCGGTACTCGAGGCCGAGGTTGCCAGAATATTCCGGTACGTTCGGTACCTGGTTGCCTTCCTTCGCCCCACGGGTCAAGCGGTTGGCTTCGGTGGAGACGTTCTTCAGCTCGGCATGGGTGTAGCCAACGCCGGCGGACAGGTTGAACTCGTCGGTCAGCTTCAGACGTACTTCGAGCTCGGCGCCGGAGCTGTCGTAGTCGAGGGTGGTACTCTGATAGTAAACGCCGTTGTAGACGTAGAGGTGGCCATCCTCGACGTCATTGTAGAACACCGAGCCGTTGAGTTGCAGACGCTCGTCCCACAGGCGGCTCTTGAAGCCGGCTTCGTAGGTCCAGCTCTTGGACGTGGCGAAGGCTTCTTCGTCATGGCCGAAGGGTACGTTGGAAGAACTCCAGGGGAAGTCCTGGCCGACCACTCCACGTCCCACGCTGATGTAGGTCATCCACTGCGGCGACCATTCGTAGTTCAGGGCGGCACGACCGGAAACGAAGTTGTCGGATACCGAAGCGTTTTCGCCGTATGTCGGCACCGTGCCGAGGTCGCCACCCTGGTAGCGATAGCGGGCGCGCTTGCCCTCGTGGGTCAGGCGCAGCCCCAGGGTGCCCTTCAGACGCTCGGTCAGTGGCAGGGTCGCCTCGCCAAATGTAGAGGAGCTGAGAGTACGGAAGCGATTCTTCTGCGATCCGCTGAACACCGCGAAACGCGGCTGGGTGAAACCGAGGCCTTTGGTGTTGGCATCGAATTCCGAATACCACAGGTTGATCCCGGTGACCCATTGCAGGTAACCATCCTCCAGCGAGGACAGACGCAGCTCCTGCATTAGCGCGGTGTCGCGCAGGGTACCCTTGTACAGGTCGCCGGCGGTATCGAAGGCCGCTGGCGACAGGCCGGTCAACGCCGAATAGAGCACGCTGTCGGTCATATCCAGCTTCTGCTTGAAGGTGGAATACTGGATGCTCGACAGCGACTCCAGGTTCGCCCAGTCCAGCGCACGACTAACCCGCAGGTTGAGACCGTAGCTTTCGCGCCGGAAGTCATTGCGCGGGTCGAGGCCGCTGCGCGGAAAACCGGGGGAGTCGCGCAGAATGAAACGCGGCGACTGGTCGTCGTTGCGGTTGTAGCTCAAGGTCAGCAAGGCGCTGGTTTCTTCGTCCGGGACGAACAACAGCGAACCGCGCAGGGCACCGATTTGCGCCGCACCGTCCTTGTCGCCCGAAGCGTTGTTGCGGACATCGCCGTTCTGCTCGCTGTAGCGTATCGCCAGGCGCCCCGCGAGGTTGTCATTGAGCGCATCGTTGACGATCAGTTCGCCGAGGCCATAGTCGCGCGATCCGCCTTCCATGCGTACCGACAGTTCCGGGCCGAACTGCGGCCGGTTGGTCACGATATTGATCGCCCCACCCTGGGTATTGCGCCCGTACAGGGTGCCCTGCGGGCCACGGAGCACTTCGACCCGTTCGATATCCATCAGTACTGGCGGAACGCCGTAGGCCGACAGCGGGATTTCATCGACGTTGAAAACGATGGAGGTGTCATCCGAGGACAGCGGCGAAAAAGAACCCACACCGCGGATATTCCCGGCATTGGTGTACTGCCCGCCAGAGTCCAGGAAGTTGAAGTTGGGCACCATCCGCGCCAAGTTGGCGTTGCTCGATGCCGGGGGAATCAGTTCGGCCTGTTTCTCCCTGATCACGCCCATGCTGATCGGTACATCGAACTCCGTCTCGCCGCGCTTGCGGGCGGTCACGGTCACGCTGTCGAGCATGATGGCCGCCTCGTCGGCCGGCAGCTCTTCGCCCGCGGCCAGGGCGGGGGTGATACTCACCGCCTGCAATAGCAAGGTGCCCTGCAACAAACCGGAAAGATCCTTCGCGCGCCAGGACCGATAACGGATTACGGCCGAAAAACAACCCTTGCGCTGACTACCACCTGTCATCAGAAACGGCCCTTCCCTAAGCAGCTATCACTGCAATGAATTCGTTGCTAATGAGAAATGAGATACATTCTTAAAACTGACTGATCGTTTAGTCAACACCAAATTTCGGCTTGACTAATCAACTGTTCAGCCAATAGGGTTTTACGAAAAAAGTAGTCTTGGAGAAAAAATGCCTGAATTGAGACCTGTTTTTTCGGCCTTCGACGCGCGCGACAACATCCTCGAAGCGGCCCTGAGAATCTTTGCCGAAAAGGGTTTTCACGGCAGTTCGATGCGCGATATCGCTGATAATGCTCAGGTTTCTCCCGGCCTGATCCATCATCACTTCAAGGACAAGGAAACGCTCTGGAACCTGGTCGGCGAACGTATTTCGATCGACTTTCTAGAGCAGTTGGCGCACCTGATTTCCCCTGCTCACGTCGACGAGAAGACCATTCCCAACCTGCTGAAAGGTTATATGGAGTATTGGCAGGCCCACCCTTCGGCTTTCCGTTTCCACCTCTGGCGAGTGCTCGGCAGCCAGCAGGAAGAACACAAGAGCCGCTCGGTCATGCTCAACGAGAAATGCGTTCCGGTATTCGCCCAAGCCCAGCAGATGGGCTATATCCGCAGCGATGTGCCGCCCGGCCTGGCGATGGTCACTGCCGGCGGGCTGATCCAGTATCGCCTCTACAGCGCCCTGGAAATCAACGATGCGATCGCCGTCAGCGGCCATCAGGCGCCGGACGATGACGCTTTCATCGCCCATGTGTTCAGCCTGATCGCACCGACGGCCAGCACGTCGGCTTGAGACCCGGCCGACTGCCATGCCACACCAACCTGGATGTCGATGCCGTACTTCTTGATCAGCTTCTGGCGCGGACCACGTCGAGCCGCAGATAGACGATGCCGAACTGCTGGGCGATGCTGATGCTGCCCTCCGGCCTGGGCGAGCAAGGGGGTGCTGGCGGCCAGTCTGGCGGGACGGAAAAAGGCTGGAAAGAAGTCGAAGGAACAGCTCAGCGCTGCATGCCCCAGCGCTTCACGGTGATCCGCTCGAACAAGGCGAAGATTAGGCTCTCCACCAGCAGACCGATGAAGATCACCACCGCGAGGCCGGCGAACACCTTGTCGGTGTACAGCTCGTTGCGGTTCTGGAAGCTGTACCAGCCGAGCCCGCCCTTGCCGGACGAGGTGCCGAACACCAGCTCGGCTGGCGACCAGGGTGCGCCAGGCGAAGGCCCAGCCGATCTTCAGGCCGGAGAGGATCGACGGCAGCGCGGTGGGCACCAAGATCAAGGCGACAAAGCGCAAACCGCACAGGCCGTAGTTGCGCCCGACCATGCGCTGGGTTTCCGGGACGCCGAGAAAGCCGGCGTAGGTGTTCAGCGCCAGCGACCAGAGCACCGAATGCACCAGCACGAAGATCAGGCTGTCCTCGCACAGGTTCGTCGAAGCGGCGGTTTAGTCGACGAAGATCAGTTGGCGGGCGACGAGTTCCTCGCCTTCCCGGAAGCGCCGTACCCAGACGATCGCTGTTGCTGTCCCGACGTCGAATCGCTCGGCGGCCTGCCGAGCCGACAGCCCACCCATGGCCGCGTCGACGACGCGCTGGCGAAGATCGGCACTGTATGCCCGAGCCATTCTGGTCCCCTTTTCCGAGCGGGAGAGAAGAACCGAAATGACTCGGAAGAGCAACCCTTGTATGTCGAATTCGTATTTTCAAAAAATGCTCTAGTGTTTTCAATGCTCCGCGGGACATGCGCTAAAGCGTTCCGCCCGGTACGGAGAGCCCTTGGCCAGCATGGCCCACAGGGTTCGGGCCAGTTTATTGGCCAGTGCGGCAACCGCCACGTTGTAAGGCCCAGCCCTTTCAAGGTCTCTTACCTTTCGAGGCCTTGATTACACGGGCCGTGGAGACATGAGCGCGGGCTGTGGCGCCATCGACCCACTCCCGGGTCTTCTTCACCTTGGGGCCACGCTTGCTGGTGGCCACCTGGCCGGGCTTGATGTACCGTGCCAACTCCAGCAGGCGCTGCGCCAGTGTGCTGGCCGAACCGTCGGCCCATGTGGGCCAGTGCTCCACCGGCAGTGCGACGAGCATCCCCTCGTAACGGCTTCTGACCTGGACCGCCAGGTGGTAGGGGGACGCCTCCCAGCCCTCGGGAAACTGTTCGCGATGGGCCTGTTCGACACTGCGCTTGAGCACCTCCAGGAGGTTGCAGGCCAGCACCGCCACGGCAAACCCCAGCAACGCTGCCCGGGGATGGCCCAGGCTGCGGATCTCGCTCTGCAGGACCGACTCCAGGCGCTGGAACATCCCCTCGATACGCCAGCGCCGACGGTACAGCTCGGCAATCTGCCGGGCGTCGATCGTCGCGGGCAGGTTGCTCCACAGCCAAAGGACGGACTCGCCCGACTCCGTCAGCCGATCCAGGCGCAACTCGATGCGCCGCCAGGGCACCTGGCCCTCATCTATGTGGATGTCCTGCTCAAGCACCCCCCCCGGTTTCCACCCGGCCCAGGTCGTGCAGGGGCCTCTCGTGAACGATGCGCGGATGCCTGGCATCCTGGCGCACGATGAAATCGGCTCGGGCCTGCTAAAGCGACTGGAGAATCGCGCGCGTGCAGAAATGCCGGTCGGCCATCCACAGCTACCCCGGCCGGGCATTGTCCAGTAGCGGCAGGACGCCGGTGCGCTCGCTCTCGTAGGCATCCTCGCAGACCGCCAGATCGGTCACCCGGTCCAGGTCGGGGTCGTAGACCACCAGCGAATGCCCCGGCAGAGCGGCGGCGCGCTGGTTGCGCAGCGGCGCCAGGCGTTTCTCCGAGGCCGGCAGATGATTGCCGTCGATGATGCGCACCTGCCAGCCGGGCAGGCAGGGCGCTGTGCCCAGGGCCGAGACGACCGACTTCAGGCGCTGGGCGCTGCCCTGAACCAAGGCCCGCGGCAAGGGTGGCTTGGTACGCCTGACCTTGTCGTACAGCGCCACCAGCGATACGGGTAGGTGGTCCATCTGGCGCGCGGCGGCATACAGCGAAGGGCGCAACCCCAGGGAAACCAGCGACATCAGCTCGACCACCGTGGAAAACAGCAGCTCGCGTGGATACTGGCGTTGCCGGTGAGTCTCGAACACTTCGTCGATCCAGGCGGCCGGCATTGCCCGTTCCAGCGCCAGACGTGCCATGACGCTGGCCGGTGCCTACTTTTCGAACCGCGCCAGAATTGCATCCCACATCGTCTTGCTCTCCCGATCGATTATCGGGAGAGTTTACGTAAAGCCCTTGAAAGGGCTGCACCTCAATGCGGGAGGGCTGCTGGGCCATGCGAGCTGCTGAGCCCTGCGCCTACCTCCTGGCAGGGCTTGCCGAAGGCAAGGTGCTTTTGATTTCGTTGTTCTTTCAGCGGCGATCAGCTGGCAGGCAGCTTGAACTGCTCGCGCAACCGGACCTCCGCTGCCTCCAAGGATTCGTCACGCTGCTGGTGAGTACGGATGAAGTCGAGGGTGAACCACTCAGGAGCATTCGGGCGAGTGGCAAGCAACGTCGTTGCCTTCGGCTTGGCTTTCCTAGGCTTTCCGGCAGGCTTGTCCAGCTTGGGCAACAGGCGCATATCTTTCAGACTGATGTCGAAAACAAGGTGCGTGACTGCACGCCCCTGCTTGCGCTCGCTCCAGGAAATCTCAAGGTCAGAGAATTCATTAATCTGCTTTACGGCAGGCTCGAGCAAGTACCGCTTCAAAGCCGACAGCTTCTCGTACATATCTTCGATCTGAAATGTTTGTCGGAACTCTTGCATCGTAAAAATGCGCTGCCCCAGTTTCTCGTATTGCAGCAACAGCTCATACAGCCGGATTGCGTGCGGACTCGACATACGTCCGATGCGATCCAGGCGATAGGACGTAAACTCGGCTTCAAGGCGAGTCAGGTAGGGAACGATCTCAGGGGCAAAACGCATTTGAACAGCCCCGGCGCCGTCAATATAGGTTTTGCTGCTAATCCAGCGGATGGAGTTGTGCCGTCTGGCGCCGGTTTCCGGATGAATGTCGTAGAACGTGATTTCCCGCTCGTACAAGGTGTTCAGAGCTTTCTTCAGCTGCCCGTACACCGAGTCGGGCCGCATACCAAAGAGTTTGCATAAACGCTTGGCTTCTAGGGTCACATGACCGTCAGAGAGGCCTGTTTGCGTTTCCCGAGCCTCGACAATGGCGGCCAAGACCATGCGCTGTTCAATCAGATCCAGTCGGTATCCCGCCTCGATAAGTCGATTCGACTTTACCACAAGGTCAGTTGTGCTGGTATTCATCCAGACGGCACTCCTTAGCGTCTGGCGCGAATGCTAGGCAGGCAACGGATAGCTGTCAATTCCTTATATCCGTAAGGTAATGACTGCACCTATCGTACATCCCACTGGAAATTTCTATCCTTCACCGGAAATTTCTATCCCTTACACCGGAAATCTCTATCCTTTATACCGGAAAAATCTATCCTACAGCCGGAATTTTCTATCCTTTAAAGCGCTGAAAGCCGCGCCAGCCGTGGCTTTCAACTCTCCGAAAAGCTTTAAAAGCTTTAAAAGCTTTAAAAGCCGCAACTTTTAGCTTCATAAGGGCTTAACAGCTTGAAAGATTTCCCTGCTTTCGAACTGGTCGGCCGTTGGAGAGCGAAAAAGTGGGTCACCGGAAATTTCTATCCTTTGGGAGACTAGTGGATACCACCCTCCAGGTGACCGGAAATTTCTACCCCTTTGAAAGGACGAATCCCGCTCTCCCAGGAGCCGGAAATTTCTATCCTTTGGGAGGCTGGATACCACCCTCCTGGTAACCGGAAATCTCTATCCTTTTGGAGGATGAATCGCCCTCCCAGGAACCGGAAATTTCTATCCTTTGATAGCTGAACGTCGCCGTCCAAGTGACCGGAAATCTCTATCCTTTATGACTGCTCCTCGCCCGATAGGGCGAGGCTTCCCATTTTTTTTCAGGCTGCCGCGACACACCGAATTTACGCAAGCCTTGATGGGCAGAGACGGACAGTCCTTCCGACTTCAACTTCAAAATGCCTTGCCGCTTGATGTTCAGGGCAGCATTGACGTCACGGTCATGGTAGATGCCGCAATCGGCACACTGCCATAAACGGACACGCAACGGCATCGACTCTGCCTTGTAGCCGCATGCGTGACAGGTCTTCGAGCTGATGAACCACTGGTCGATCCTGGCCAGGTGTCTGCCCTATACCTTGGCCTTGTACTCCAGCTTGATCAGCTTTGGCCAGCTTGCTGTTTTTCAGCATGTGCTTGGCCCTGGTGCTCAAGGCGCTCGCCGAGCACCGGCATCACTGTCCGCACCACGGCTGCTTGTTACCAAGGGATCAGAGCGAAGGGTTCGATGAGGCCATTAACAACAACTCAAGCCTCACCCGGACAGATTCGGAGAATTCGGGAATTTTTAATAAAAACGTATTACAACCTGAATTTTCACTTTAAAAACTGAATAACAGTATTATCATCGTTGCAGTACCTATCCATGGCGAGATCGCAATGAATATCCAGACTGAATTGCCGGAAGAAAGCTCCAACTTCGTAGATTTCGATACCCTCTTCTATCCCCCTCAGTTCGCTGCCGACTGTTTTGGCCTGACGACCCGAAGGCTAAAGGACATCGAAGAAGAAAATGGTATCGAGATTCGCCGTGTGCCTCGCGGTACAGCTACTGCAAGGGCTTATACCCTGGACGATATTTTCACTATCGCCGCTCTGCGCCGGGCAAAGGGCTACACCAAAGGCTTGCAAAGGCAGATTGTGATTTCCACGTTTGTTCAAAAAGGGGGGACAGGCAAAACCACCACTGCAGTGAACTTTGCCATTTATCTCCAGCTTGCGGGTCTGAAAACACTCATTATCGACAATGACCCCCAAGGCGACTCGTCGTGCATGCTTGGCTACGACCCAGATTTGAGTGATGCAGACCTGAAAGCCATGGGGATTCCTGCTGACCGCCTTGTCGATGGTCATCTCGGTAACCTTGTTAGCCCCCTGCTTCGAATGCGCCCATTCCCAGGCAAGACTCTCAATGAAGTAATTAAAAAACCCTTTGGTGAGAACGGCGTTCACCTCATTCCATCCGATGGTTACTTGGACGATCTTGGCGTTGCCTTGGATGCTGCGAACAATAGCGACTTCTGGTATGCGCAATGGATTGAGGCTGGCAACACGGGAGGACTGCCTGACTGTGATCTTTCCGTCTACGACGTAATCATCTTTGACAACGCGCCAGCCGCATCTCGGTTGACCAAGAACTCAGTCGCTGCTAGCGATCTTCTTCTGTGCCCAGTTCGTATGGATAAGTTTTCTTTCCGCGCTTTGATGCGGTTACACGATTGGGTAGTTCGTTTCGCTCAAGACTATAAGCGCTCACCGGCGATCGCGGCTTTGCCGACAATGTTCATCAAAAATCGCAAGCGCCTTCTCGGAAATTTGATGATCCTCAATGAACTTTTTCCAGATCGAGTCACTGATGAGAAGCTCTACTTCTCCGAGGACTACGGCAAAGCGCTGGATCAGGGAATCCCATTGCTTTTGTGGAAGGGAACCACGGCTAAGACGTTCGAATCTGCCCGGACAGTTTTCAGAGAGGTCCTCGAGCGTATGCGAGCCATGGCCTAATCGCGGAGAGACTGAAGGTGTTGCTTGAAGCAACAGAGCAAGCCTAAGTCGGGTGTTGCTTCAAGCAACACTGCCCCCTAAGTGAGCTGTTGCTTCGAGCAACAGCAAAAAATGGAGATCTTTGAGTGAAATCTGACGATTATCCCGGCCGTAAGAGAAGCGTAGGAATGATGGGACTACGGGCGCCAGCCGCTGTGCCGCAATTTACGGAGCAGGTATCCAGGGCGCAAATGCTCGCAATGAGTAAAGAAGAGGACAGCCCTGCCGATTCGGAAGCCACTGCTAATTCACAAACGACCTTGGCTGAGATCCTGGTCGAGGCTATCAAGCCATCGCCGTACCAACCCCGCTTGACGGTCAACGAAGCAGCAATTGAAGATCTGGCGAACTCAATCCAATCGATAGGCTTGGTCAAGCCTTTGATTGTTCGTCCGGTCGGACAGGGTGAGTACGAGCTGATCGGTGGGGAAAGGCGCTGGCGAGCTCATAAGCTCGTCGGTATTAGAACGGTTATGGCTTACGTTCGACCGATGAGCGATGCCATGGCAAAAATCCTGGCACTCACCGACAACGAGGGACAGGAACCACTTACTGAATATGAGCGTGGTCGTAGCTACGCACACATTCTCGAATCTGGTGATGAGCCTAGTCAGCGCGCACTGGCTAGGCGACTGGGCGTGAATGTCTCCATCATCAGCCGCTGCCTACTTCTGATGGAACTGCCAGAAGCTGTTCGTCAAATCTTGGACAAAAGCCCGGGCTTGATCGGAGGCTTAAAAGCCAAAGAGTTCATTGAGTTCGGGAAAACCCATCCTGATCTCCTAGTGCAGGCGACTACCTCAATGCGCGATGAGGGTATCAGCCAGGTACAGGCCTTGCGATGGATCGCCCAAAAAATCGCTGAGCAGAAAGGAAATCCAGAGCCTTCAAGAGCTACGTCGAAAGCCATTAAGGGGCTTGGCACAATAAAGATCGATGGCAGAAAAATGGAGTTGCGATGTGAAAAGAACGTGGACATGCACTCGCTCAGTGAGCAACTGGCAGCATTTTTGGAAACCATCAATCTGGATAGTCTTAAAGCGAATTGAAGGATTCGTGGGAATTTAATGACAGGCGCGCTGCTGTATACATTCAAGCTTTCCGGTAGGTGGAAGCTACATTAGCCTCTTCGACCTTATTGAGTGTGGCAGCCGCCTCCTCACTCTTGCGAGTCGGTAGGAAAAGATCCCTGTTGGGTAAAACTTCTATTCGACGCTTTTCGTCGGGCCGCTTGGCTTGACGCGCATTACGATCGAAGTTTTTCAATTCCCTCACCTCGAAAGTATTTTCTCCAGCCATGACGAACATTGGCAGGTTGGCGTGGATCATCGCGTCATAGCGTGAGCTATCAGTGAACCACAGCATGGCTCGCGGATGAGGCGCCACCGACTTTCGCTCTGTAAGTACCTCCGTGTCGGCCATGTTCACCAGGGGGCGAAGCTCCTGGTATTCAGGGGTATCTTCGATGCGGATGCTTTCGCGACTGGCTCGAGCTTCGGCGCCGGCCTGAAGCTTTTCGCGCACCTTGGCGACGGAAATCCGGCCGGTGGCGGTGGTGTGGCCTGCCCAGGTGAACGTGATCAACCGCGGGGCTTCATCGAAGCATTGGATATGGCGCAGCAGCTGCTTGGTGCTGAACTTGGCGCCCAGCGCTCGGCGCATGAGAGGTGGCCGCGCGGCCGGCACCAGGTTCAGCTCGAGGCGCAGCCTCTCGATGGCCATGGCCAAGTCATCCTTGAGTGCATTGATCTGACGGACCTGCTTCAGCACTGATTTGCTGACCACAAAGTAGCCTGGCAGGCGCATGACAGTGCCAGGGACCTGGCCAAGGTCGCGCTCGAACTCGGCGAGTGCTATTTGGGTTGCATCCACGGCCGTTTGTCCAACTAGGCGCTTGACCTGAAGGGTATCGGGGGTCCGCTGCTCGGTGAGCAGAGGAAGACGCCATACCGCACCGTCGACGACGTGATCGGGCCAGGAGAGGTTGAAGGCATGCAGTACGCTTTGCAAGCGGGCAAATGCGCCTTGGATTTCTTCGTACATGCGGGGTCTCCTTGGCATTAACAATACCATCCCTACACATTATCTGAATGTACCTAATCCCATCACCTTTCTCCTCAGCGCCATCCTTACGTTTTCTTTTCTTTTTTCCTTTTTTCTTCTTCTTTTTCCTTGAGTTGGGGTGTTGCTGTGGTAGGGAAGGGGGGTTACAAAAGGTATGTATAGGGATGGTATTATTAACAAATAAAGTCTGCTGAAATGGTTCATACAAAGAACCAGGATGGGCAATGGTCGCCACTCATAACCCTACTTGAGGGGACTCAGACGCAGCTCCTAGCATCCCTTGATCCTGGTGGGCTGGTCGCCGATCGATGCCGCCGGCAACCTGTTCCTGCTGCGGGCCGCGATTCCACTGGCCAGGCACTTGCTGCCGGTCTGCGAAGTCATCCATCCGCGCGAGGGTTGCCCACGTTGCCAGAGGCGCCTGCTCGAGGCGATGTTGCCGGCCGGCTGCACGCCCGACGCTGGCTTCCGGCGGCCCTGGTTCCAGGCCGTCGAGGCGCAGGGCTGGCATTACGTCGGCCGTGTGCGCAACTACAACCTGTGCCGGATCGGCGAGCAGCTCTGGCAGCCGGTGAAAAGCCTGTACGCCCTACGCGGCGAAGCATGCACTGCGGGGGGCCAGCACCGGCGCATTACCGGAACCCTGGCCCGGGCAAACGCAGCCGGCAAAGCGCGCAGCGCGAGCCTTGGCTGCTGGCCAGTAACCTGCCCGAGGCGCAGTGGAATGTCGCGCAGATCGTGGCGATCTACAAGCGGCGCATGCAGGTCGAGGAAGGCTTGCGCGACTTGAAGAGCCATCGGCATGGGCTGGGACTGGAGCTGCATCGAAGCCGCTGTCCGCGGCGCATCGAGGTTCTGCTGCTGATCGCCGTGCTGGCCAACTACGCACTGTGCCTGCTGGGCCTGCAAGCCCGGGAGGCAGGGCACGAGCGGCGCTTTCAGAGCAACAGCGTCAAGGACAGGCACGTGCTGTCGCTGTGGCGATTGGGACTGGAGTATGCACGCACTCATGCGGGAGACACTTCCCAGGATAGACTGCGGGAGCGGGAGCTGGAGCTGGCTCTGCGGCGGGAGGTCCACCGGCAAGCCCAGGAGCTCGGGTAATTTTGTGGGGATCACTCAGGATCGGTGCGTTGATCATTCACAACAGTCGGCACATTCGCGTCCTGATCAGCGAGACTTATCCGCATCAAGAACTCTTTGTCGGGCTGGTTGCCCGCCTCAAGCCGGCCTGAACAGATGGGCGCCCCCGGCCCGGTGCAATGGGGGAAAGGGGATGGTGCGCCTAATGCGCAGGAGTTGAATGAAAAAATGATCAGCTTTGAGAGGTAGAAGGCAATTGTTGATACACCGAGGCTTCACCGGCCATGCCTGCCAGCTTCATGAGAAATCCGGGCTAGCTCCGCCTGGTCGGCCTGCTCCGCATCGAACTGCGTGAGCCAGCATCCCACTGCGGTTCCCCAGTTCCTTATCCCGGCAGATTTGGCTGACGCTTAAGTCTTGCTCCGTTAGCATATTGACGATCTGCAGCTTGAAGCTAGAGTCGAAGCTTCTCCTTTTTCGTGTCGTTCAACTTCACTCTGGCGATAGATTATCTACTATCAAAGCGTCCGGAGAGATTGATCCACTACAATATCAAATGGACCATTGTCATGGAACGGACATTGATATCCCCTTTTACCGATCATCTGTTTTTTCTTTCCATCGTTTTTAGTCTCGAAAGTCGTCAACTCATTTCCCGTTGTGGGATCAGCCAGCCGTTTAAGCTTGAACAATTTTCCCCGACGACATCAGTCAATGTCGGTCCGTTACGAGTAGCCTTCGATGGCCTCAAGGCGTTTGGCTGGTTGAGCCAGTCGAGTGGCGATGAGTATTTCTTCAGCGGCCGAGCGTCCGCTGTCGACAACCTGCCGGACCGGATCGATAAACTATTCACATTGTTGGCTCCTGGGCGTCAGCCTGTTAAAGAGGACCTGTCGCAACTGTCGCACTGGCTGGAGCTGTCAGGGTTGGACTGGAACCTGCACTGCCCCACATTGATCCGCAGCCTCGACGAGTTGTTGGCGTTGGCGGTATTGCGGCGGATAGAGTTGAGCGGGGGAATCGACACCGACACTGGATTGGTGGATCCACGGCGTATCGACAACGGCCGGATCAGCCCGGAGTTGGCGCATCAGCTGACCGGTTTCCTATTCACCCGACAGTGGATTCGAAGCGAGGAGCGGCAGCTGGCGCTCAATCCCGCGCGGCGGGAGTTATTGTCCGAGTTACTGAGCGAGCCCTTCTTGGCCTACTACGCCAGCCTGCTGTCGGCCCTCGACAATGTACTGTTTGGGACGGGGGAACAATGGGTGGCAGTGTCGCAGTGGCTAAAGGAGGCTGGTAAGCAACAGATCTGGCCTGGCGATCGGCCGGCGCTTGAACAGCTGCTGAGCAAGATCTTCGATGCACAACCGTTGGCCAGGCAGCCAGACTGGATCATTGAATTCGGCCGCTATCCCAGCGGTTCGCTGGATGAGGTGTGGCAATGGATTCGCCATCATACCGCCCGAGGCAAGGCGCTGGATAGTCTGCCACTACAGTTGCTAGTGCTCGATGATGGAGTGTTGAGCGATCCGGTGGCGCTTCGACGGCGTCTCGAAGACTCTGGAGTCGGTGCGGGTGAGCGAGTGCTGTGGCTAGGTGTCGGCCAGCAAAATCTTGAACAACCGGAGACTATGCCGGTGCAGCAACCGCAACTGGCGCCACAGCGTTATTACATCCGCCCCGATGGCTTGGCGACGGATGGCGCCAGCGTGCTCGGCGGCCTGCAAGCACATTTTAACTGCCTGGCTGCCCTGATCGGCGGTCAGCCAGTGGTACTCAGCGAAAGCCACTGGCGTCCCGGTGGTTCGCTGGCCGATCGCTTTGCCTGTCATTATGGTGTTGAAGCCACCCACTACCTGATGGCGTTGGCCGGCGCCGGGTTGTTCGCTGATCCAGGAATGTTGCACAAGTTACCCCGAGACAGGGCCGACAGTGAGGCGACCACCGGCTATTACCAAGCCAGGGAATACCGGGTTCGCCATGTGACCATCGGGGATCTGCCGGCGCTGTTGACGCTAGAGAAGGCCTGTTGGCCAGAGGGCGGGAGGGTTGACGAACAAATCCTGCGTCGCCGGTTGAGCCAATGGCCGGCCGGCCAACTGGCGCTGGAGCTGGATGGCGAGGTGGTCGGGGTGATCTATTCCCAGCGGATCATGGAAATCGATGATCTTTTCGGGGTCAATTTCGCCACTGTCGATCAGCTCTATCATACTGAAGGCGGCATAGTACAAATTCAAAGCCTGAATATCCTGCCAGCCCACCAGTACAGCGGATACGGCGATCAGTTGCTGGAGTTTATGCTGCAATACTGTACTCTGCTCAACGGTGTTGACACCGTGGTCGGTGTGACCCGCTGCAAGGACTATCCCAAGTACCGGCAGATCCCTCTGAGCGATTATATCCACAGTCGTAACGAGCGGGGGATCCTGCTGGATCCGGTATTACGTTTTCACGAACTTCACGGCGCGCGGACCGAGCGGCTGGTAGCCGGTTATCGTCCCGCCGATCATGACAATTCAGGTTATGGAGTGCTGGTGCATTATGATCTGGCTAGCCGCCAGCGCCAAGAGCTACAGCCGATCGCGGCGCCGATGGCCTTGCCGGCGGTATCAGTCGATGACGCTGTCCGTCAGGGGATTAACCGTTGCCTGAGCCAATCAGAAGATAGTCGACTATCGCCATGCCACAGCCTGATGGAACTGGGGTTGGACTCAGCCGATCTTCTCGCGCTGGGTGAACAACTAGGGGCGACGTTTGGGCTCGCGTTGGAGCAGACATTTTTCTTTCGCTATAACAGCATCGATAAAATAGTCGCGGTGCTGAAAGAGCGTCTGGAAGGACGGGCGTCGTCATTAGACGACAGCCGGCCGCCAAACCACAAACCTGCCAAAACGTCATCAAAAAAACCACCATCAACCTCAATCGAAAGTCATGATGATTTTGTGATTATCGGGATCAGCGGCTGTTTCCCCGGTGGAGAACTGGAGGATTTCTGGGCGGCTGTTCGCAGTGGCGCCAGCCAGATACGTGAGGCGCCGGCCGGGCGCGCCAATGCTGGGCCTCTGGGCGGATATATCGACGATATTGATTGTTTCGATCATCAGTTTTTTGGCTTGTCGGCGGCGGAAGCGGTGTTGATGGATCCTCAGCAGCGGCTGCTATTACAATATTCCTGGCTAGCGCTCGAAGATGCTGGGATTCCAGCCGCGCAGTTGGCCCGTAGCCACACCGGTGTCTTTATCACCGCCACGCCGAGCGAATATCGCGAAGTCGTTGAGATTCCCAAGAATAATCCCTTCCTGCTGACTTCTTCCTCTCCCTGTATGTACGCCAACCGGATTTCCTACATCCTGGATCTACGCGGACCGAGCGAATATTGCAACACTGCCTGCTCATCAGTGCTGGTGGCGTTACACCGAGCAATGCAAGCGATCAGGGCCGGTGAATGCCGCCAGGCGCTTATCGGCGCAGTCAACCTGTTGCTGTCGTCTGACGAAACGGCAGGGTATCGGCTGATGGACTTTCTTAGCGGGCAGGATCAAACCCGTTCATTCCAAGCGGGGGCTGATGGTTATGTGCGTTCTGAAGGGGTTGGCGTACTGTTGCTCAAACCACTGGCTGACGCTGAGCGGGACAGCAACCGAATCTACTTGAAGATTAAGGGTAGCGGCATTTGTCATGGCGGTAGAGGGGCTTCGCTGACCGCGCCAAATCACGATAGCATGAAAGCGGCGATGGTTGCCGCCTACCGCAGCGCTGGCGTTGATCCGGACAGCGTCAGCTACCTAGAAGCCCACGGCGTCGGCTCGTTGCTCGGCGATGCGATAGAGATAGCCGCCATCCAGGCAGCCCGAGCGGAATTGAGCGACGATGACAACCACGGCGTTCCTTGGTGGATCAGTACATTGAAGCCAGTGATCGGCCATTGTGAATTGGCTTCCGGCATGGCGGCTTTGTTCAAGGTGATCGATGCTGTGGCGGAGCGGCAGTTGCCGGGAATCCCGGGATATGAACAACTAAGCCCCGCGATCACGCTGGATCAGCGCCAACTGCGGCTGGAGGCCTACAGTTGCTCATGGTCAGCGCTAAAGGACGCCAACGGCCTTGAATTGCCGCGGCGGGCGAGTATCAACAGTTATGGTTTCGGCGGCGTCAATGCCCACCTAGTAGTGGAAGAGTACATAGCCCCCCCGCGTGCGACGCAGGACAATATCGGGCCCCAGTTGATCCTGTTGTCGGCGCGCGACGCAGCGCGGCTGAGGGAGCAGGCGGCGCGGCTGAGCCGCTATATCGGCCAACGGCCAGATCTGTGTCTAGCTGACATAGCCTATACATTGCAAGTGGGGCGCACTGCGATGGCATGCCGCTGGGCCTGTGTGGTTGACAGCATCACATCACTGCAACAGCAGCTCGACGAACTGGATCGGGCCTCGATGGATGAGATCGTGATGCTCGATGAGGACGCGATGGCGATCGATCCATTGCGGGCTGGGATTGGCGACGAGGTAACCCTGGCTTTTGCCAGTAGCAATTTGCAAACGCTAGCCGGTTACTGGCGGCAGGGCGTCGAATTGGACTGGATCAAGCTGCCGCGTCTCGGTGAACCGCGGCGGATAGGCTTGCCAGGTTATGTTTTTACCAAGGAGCGTCACTGGCTGCCGCCGCGGCGGGCTGAAGCAGCATGTCAGGAAAGCGAATGCATGGCGCAACCGCAAAGCTTCCGCTGGATACTCGCCGGGCTGCTGGGATGTGAGCCAGCGGCGCTTGCTGGCTGTGAATCGCGCAGCTTGGCCAGCTTTGGCCTCAACTCGCTGGCCGCAGTGGCTCTCAAAGCTAAGTTGGAGCAGCAGTTGCAGCTATCTGTGTCGTTGGCGCAACTCAGCCCCTATCTCAGCCTTGGCGAGGTGGAAACCTATTTGGCGGCGCTAGCGGGCCAGGGCAACGATCAGGTGGCGCCTCAGTTGCAAGTGGCGCCCAACGCCCAGCGGCAGCCTTTTGCACTCAACGATATCCAGCAATCCTTTCTGTCGGGCCGCAAGCTACTGGCCGAGACTGAGCGGGTGGGCTGCCATATCTATCTGGAATTTGACTGGGTGGATCTCGAAGTCTACAGGCTCAACCAGGCTTGGAGCCGACTAATGAGCCACCATGAAATGCTGCGGATCAAGCTGCTCGACGACGGTCGTCAGCAGATCGGCGAACCAGCTCCTTATCGCTTCAAAACCCGGGATCTGCGACGAACCGACACGGTTAGCCGCGAGCGGACGCTGGCGGTAATCCGCGCCTCGATGTCCCACAAAGTTTACCTACCCGGACAGGAACCGCTTTTTGAGATATGTGTTTCGCTGCTGGATCAACAATGCAGCCGAGTACACTTTAGTATCGACGAGTTGATTGTCGACGCAACCTCTCTGGACTTGCTGTTGCAACAATGGTTGATGCTTTACCGAGACCCCACTGCCGCGTTGCCAGATAACGGCTTGTCGTTCCGAGACTACCAGTTGTCGCTGGAAACGTTCAAACAGTCGCCGCGCTACCAACGTGATTTGCAATACTGGGTCGACAAGCTGGCGCAAACACCACCGGGTTTATCCTTGCCCAAGGCGCAGCGGCCAGCTGGCCGCCAGCGCCGACGACTGGCCTCAACCCTGGAGCAAAGCCGCTGGCGGCGACTGAAACAGCAGGGCGACGCTTTACAGATTTCTGGTACTGCATTACTGCTGACCCTGTTTGGCTTAATCCTCAGGCAGGCAAACGCCGGGAAAGCATTTTCGTTGATATCCACATTTTATGGCCGGGCCCCCATACATCCAGCGATTGATCGTTTGGTTGGGCCGTTAATCTCAACCCATTTTTTTACCTTTGACAACGCGCGGGAAGAAACTCTGGCCGAATTGGCGCAACGGGTGCAGCGCCAATTGCTCGAGGATATTGACCACATAAGCGTCAGCGGCGTCGCCGCACTGCGGGAAACCCGCCGTCGATGCGGCGGACAGCTGCATTTTAGCAGTGGTGAGGTGGTATTTACCTCGATGCTCAACAACCCAGTGATCGAAGGCGCGGACAGCTTTGGCGACGCCCAGCACTACTGTGTCACCCAGACGCCGCAGATCAACCTTGATCACCAACTGCGGGAGAGCGGCGGTGCGCTGAGTTTCAGTTGGGACGTAGCCATCGACTGTTATCCCGACGAGATGATCGATCAGCTGTTTTCTGACTACTGCCATTTGCTGGGCAAGTTGGCGGACGGCAATGCTGACTGGCAAGCTTTGGAAACAGTTGGGTTGGTTGAGATGCTAAGGGCTGTCGAACAGGCCCTGCTAGTTCCTGCCGGGCATACGAAGCCCTTTATTCTGACGCCGGGCGAGCCGCCGAAAATTCCCTTCGCGTTAACTGATCAACAGCAGGCGTATGCGTTCAGCCGGTCCCTCCAGCGAGAGCAGGGCTGCTCACACCTCTATTTGGCGGTGTCCATAGAGGATATCGAGATCTCTCGGCTGGAGCAGGCCTGGCAGCAGTTGGTGGCTCACCACCCGATGCTGCGCGTCCGGGTTCTGCCTAGTGGAACCCAGCAGTTAATGGAGACTACGCCACCACTACAACTCGAACTGGGCGAGCAGGGCGTCAACTCGGCCCAGGTCGCCGATGAGATGCTTAGCCGGGTGACTGCGCTGGGTGATTGGCCCTATGCCGAGCTGCGAGTCAGCCCGTTGAATGGGCGGCGCAGCCTAGTGCATCTGGCAGTGGATCTGCTGATCGCCGATCTTCCGAGTCGGGATCTATTGATCCATCAGCTGCTGAATCTCTACCATGGTCGTCCGCCGACGCCGTTGTCGATCAATTTCGGTGGTTATATTGAGGCGCTGGAACAATACAGGCGTTCGCCGGCGGCGCAAAACGCCGCTCTCTACTGGCGGGAAAAGTTCCGCCTGCTGCCGCAGGGGCCGATGGTTAACGACGACAAGGACACCAATGGCCAGTACCTGGAGTACGAGCACCGCCTTGACTGCTGGCCAGCACTGCGGGACTGCGTCGGACGGGCAGGCATCTCAGCCGATGCGCTACTGATTTCCGCCTACGCTTGGAGTATTGCAAAACATAGCAGCCAGCAGACCTTTACTTTGGTGGCTCCAGGCTGGCGGAGGCCAGCGGTACACCCCGAGATCGACGCGCTAGTCGGTGACTTCACGACTTTGAGTTGGATTGACTTCAACGACGAACCGATAACTTTTATAGAGCGGGCCCGGCGTTGCGAGCGGATCTTCATTGAGGATCAACACCACAGCGCGATCAGCGGCCTGCAGGCGCTGCGTAAGGTGGCACTGGATAAACAGCGACCGCGCAAACTGAATTTCCCTGTGGTGTTTACCCGACTCAATCCACAGGGGCCACTGGATCTACCAGAGGGAGCGATGCTGGTCAAAAGCGCGAGTCGCACTTATGGGGTGGCGCTGGATAATCTAAGCATCGAGCAGCGAGAAGGCTTGTTGATCCACTGGGATCTCGCGGCTGACCGCTTGGCTCCAGTGCAGGCTGAAGCGATGTTTACCGACTACTGCCGATTACTGGAGGCGCTGGCTGTTGACGACAGTCTTTGGGCGGTACGGGAAGATCAACTGGCGGCGGCGCTGGGTGCAGGTTAACACCCGGAAATAAGGAATTTAAAAATATTATTAAAAATTAATCTTACTGGGTCATAAATAAATGTAATCCCCCGGCTAAGCCGGGGGGACGCCTTAAGTTTTGACCGTGTGATACGGTCATCGGGAGCCTTCTGTCTCGACCAAGAGATAGGAGGTACCCGATGAGAGACTATCAGAGTCTCGCGTACACGAAGTGGGACTGTAAGTACCACGTTGTTTTCATCCCGAAGAGGCGCGAAAAGGCTGAGTGATCCCCAGAAACTTTCCAAGAAAATCAATCGAATAAGGCTTGAAGAGGCCTGCATGGGCGGGCACGTTGGTTGCCGCCAAACTGACCGATGTCCCGATACCTATGCAGACCGTCCGATCCTTGCACGATGCCTTCGCCAAGGCACTCCCCACGATCCATGCCCGCCGTCTCGAAGCCCTAATGGCCGCGGTGGCCGCCCTGCTGCAAGGCCGCTGCCTGAGCCTAACCGCGCTGGGGCGCTTCCTGCCCGGCTCTGCCTGGCCCAGGCATGCTATCAAGCGGGTCGACCGCCTGCTCGGCAATCGGCAGCTGCAGGCCGAGCGGGGGTTGTTCTACTGGGCCATGCTGCGCGCCCTGCTGGGGTCGCTCAAGCATCTGTCGATCTGGTGGACTGATCGCCGATCAATGCCGCCGGCAAGCTATTCCTGCTGCACGCTGCGATCCCGCTGGCCGGACGTTCGCTGCCGGTCTGTGAAGTCGTCCATCCACGCGAGGGTTGCCCGCGTTGCCAGAAACGCCTACTCGAGGCGCTCGCGGCGATGTTTCCGGCGGCCCTAGTTTCAGGCCGTCGAAGCCATGGGCTTGAACCGCCCCGGGTTTCGCGGAGGCTCCAACTCTTGAGAGGATGGAGCCATGAAAATAGCCACGAAGTATTCCCCTGAAGTCCGGCAGCGGGCGGTTCGTATGGTGCTCGAGCATCAGGACGAGCACGAGTCGCAGTAGGCGGCGATCACTTCCATCTCGGCGAAGATCGGTTGCACGGCCGAAACGCTGCGCCGCTGGGTAAGGCAGGCCGAACGCGATAGCGGACGGCGCGAGGGGCAGACGACGCCCGAGCGTGAACGGATCAAGGCGCTCGAGCGGGAAGTGCGTGAGCCGCGCCAAGCCAACGAGATCCTGCGCCAGGCCTCGGCGTATTTTGCCCAGGCGGAGCTCGACCGCCGCTTCAAGCGATGAAGGCCTTCATCGACGATCACCGCCAGGTCCACGGGGTCCCGCGCCGATCCGCAAGGTACTGCCGATTGCCTCGTCGACCTACTACGAGCCTGTGGCCCGGAAAATCGCTCCCGCACGGCAGTCAGCCCGAGCACGCCGGGATGAACTGCTCTGCGAGCATGTTCAGCGTGTCTGGGACGAGAATTTCCAGGTCTATGGCGCGCGCAAGCCCTGGAGGCAGCGCCAGTTCCAGGCCAGCCGGCCGAATGCATTGTGGGTATCGGCTTTCACCTATGTGTCGACCTGGCAGGGCTTCGTCCACGCGGCCTTCATCATCTACGTCTTCGCCCAGCGGATCGTTGGCTGGAAGGTCTCCGGTTCGGCGCGTACCGACTTCGTGCTGGATGCCCTAAAGCAGGCGCTGTATGCCCGTCAGCCAGTACAGGGCGCAGTGATAGAGGGGTGCAGTCTGTCTCGACCCGCTACACGGAGCACCTGGCCGAAGCCGGGATCGAGCCGTCGGTGGGCAGCGTGGGCGACTCCTATGACAATGCCTTGGCCGAGACCATCGACGGACTCTACAAGGCCGAAGTGACTCATCGCCAGTCCTGGAAGAACCGCGAGGCCGTGGAGCTGGCCACGCTGACCTGGGTGGACTGGTACAACCACCGTCGACTGCTGGAACCGATCGGCAACATCCCGCCGGCGGAAGCTGAAGCGGCGTATTATCGACAACTCGACGAGTCAGCCCTGGCGGCATGACTCACACCAACGAGCCTCCGAGACTCCCGGGGCGGTTCAGGCTGACATTACGTCGGCCGTGTGCGCAATCGCGACCCGTGCCGATTCGGCGAGCAGCACGAGCGGCGCTTTCAGATCAACAGCGTCAAGGACAAGCACGTGCTGTCGCTGTGGCGGTTGGGACTGGAGTATGCACGCACTTATGCGGGAGACATTTCCCGGGAGTGGCTGCGGGAACTGGAGCTGGCCCTGCGGCGGGAGGTCCACCGGCAAGCGCAGGAGCTCGGGTGATTTTATGGGGATCACTCAGAGGCTGTGAAGTTTTTGACTCTGGAGCCTGCTGTACCGCGATGCAGGGGAGCAGTGTTGGATTCTCCGCTTCGCGCGCTTTTGCAGTGCCCGGGCCACGGTGGGAGGGATGCAGAGTCGAAAACTTCACAGCCTCTGAGAAATCCGGGCCAGCTCTAAATAGGCCCACTCGTGCAGGCGCAATCCCTGGGGGCCTTCGCCCGCCGAGCCACGCTTCCAGGCTGAGGGCGGTAATGCCTGCGCCATCTGCTCGGTCGTGTCGGAGATCCAGGGCCTATCAATCCAAGCCTTGACAAAATCAGACACCAGTTAAATATATAGCTGTAGTACTAAACCGGAATAAGTCCAAAGCTATTATATCAAGCGTTTCGAATACTGTTGACTAATTTGCTCAATACATCTCCCGGTCCAAGTTCCTCGAACTCGAACTCTCCTTGGCGAATTAAGTACTGGACAGTATCGAGCCAGCGTACCGAGCCGCAGATCTGTTGGGTGAGATTATCGATCAGATCATCATCTTGATAGGGGGCGGCATGGATATTGGAAATCACTGGGGTATGCAGCGGCGAATAGCTGAATTGCCTAAGATACTCGCCGAACTCCTCCATCGCACTTTGCATATAACGGGAATGGAAGGGGGCACTGACTGTGAGGGGAATAACGGTAATCTCCAGCTCCTCAAGGAGCTCCCTGGCCTGGCTGAGTGCCTCGATGGGGCCGGCGAGGACTACTTGGGATAGTGAGTTGTAGTTGGCGATATCAAGGGCGTCGAGGCCGTGCTGGGACAGTAGCGAGTTGATCTCGTCAGGGGCGCGGCCGATGACCGCAGCCATGCTCCCGCCGGTGGCGCGGGCCATCAACTCGCCACGTTTCTTGACTAGCTTAAGGCCAGTTTCAAAGGAGAAGGCGCCAGCGGCGAACAGTGCGCAGTATTCGCCGAGGCTGTGGCCGGCAAGGAGATCCGGTTTACGGGGATCCTGTTGCTGTTTGCTTAGGAAGGCCAGGGCACTGACGGCGTAGAGAGCCGGTTGGGTATATTGGGTATTGGAAAGCAGTTGATCGGGATCTTCCAGACAGAGAGTTTTCAGCGAATAGCCGAGGATCTTATCAGCCTTGGCGAGGTGGTCGGGGAACTGCTCGAACAGTTCTGCGCCCATACCGATGCGTTGCGAGCCCTGCCCCGGGAAGACGTAGACTCGCTTCGGGCCGGTAGCCGGTTGCATCAATGGATGCTTCGCCAAGCGAATTGGTTGCTGGACCTGTTGCACCGGAGGTTGCACGGGTTGCTGTACTTGCTGGGGTGTCTCTTGTACTGCCGCGGTTACTCTTGCCGGCAGCGGTTGTAATTCTCGTCCGAGGGCCAGCACCTCGTCGAACCTTTCAAGGTCGCGGCCGAACGGGCTGAGCACAGGGAGGATCTGCGGCAACTTACGGTTACGGATATTTTGTTTGATTAGGTTGGCCAGAGTGCCGCTGGGGCCGAGATCCAAGTAGATCAGTGATTCGCCGCGCTTGATGGCTTCGTGTTCGATCCGTGCCAGAGTCTGGGAAAAGCGAATCGGTTGGCGGATGGTTTGCCAGAAGTGATCGGTGGTAAGTTGATCTAGGGTCTCTGTGTTGTGGCAGGAGATCACCGGAATCTGCGCCTGCCGAAGGCTCAGTTGGCTGGCCAGAGCTTCGACTTCTGGTTTGAGGAAATCAATATGGTGGGAATGAAAAGCTTGGTTAACTGGGAGGCGCTGAAACACAATATCCCGGCTGCTGAGGTGGCGTTCAGCGTCGGCAATCCGGGTGGATTGACCGGCGATAACGATCAGCGAGTTAGCATTATAGGCGGCAATATCGCAATAATCGCGTAGCAGAGGAGTTTGCTGGTAGAGCGATTCTTCGGAGAGGATCGCCAGCATGGCACCCTCGGTGGCCGGAGACTGGCGACGGCGGAACAACTGACCCTGGCGGACCACGAAGCGGATCGCGTCGGATAGTGACAGGGCGTCTGCGAGGGCGGCGGCGACAAGTTCTCCGAGGCTGGTGCCCAGCAGATAGTCGGGCGTGATCTGCTGCTCGATCAGCGTCTTACCAAGAGCGTACTCAATCATGAAGATCGCCGGGTGACTGAGGCAAATATCATCGAATGTCTTAGAACGTGCGTTATTATCATGGTAAATCTCGGCAATTACGGACTGATCCAGTTCGGCGCGGATCAGCGTGTCGAGTTCGTTCATCCAGCGGTGGAACACCGGGTTGTTCTGATAGAGCTCCCGGCCCATCTGGTAGAATTGGCAGCCTTGGCCTGGAAACATAAAAACAACGGAAGACCTCTGTCCTTGAGAGAGATACGGCATATTTAGTCCTGAAATGTGGAGGGCGTAGATGGCCAATATTCTAGCCACAACAAATTCGTGATGTTAGCCCCCGCCGGGTTGATGGATCTATTGCGAATCACTAATTGTCTGGTTGTGAGACGTCAGGGCACCTCTAAAACCCTCGCGTCCCGAGAGTAAACTCGACGGTTTGTTGATCCCCCGGAGCGTGCCAATGTTCAGTCTGTTCGCTCGAATGGTCGCCCGCCAAGCGCCGGCAAAAGGATGTCGAGGCGCGCAGGACGAAGAAACACGGCAAGTCGTACTTCGGCTACAAGCTGTCGGTCAGCGTGGATCGCCGGCACACGCTGATTCGCTGCGTGAAGGTAAGCGATGCCAGCGAGGCCGATACCCTGCACCTGATGGATGTGCTCGACCAAAACAACAGCAGCCGTGACTTCTGGGCGGATCGCAGTTATCACGACAAGCCCAGAGAGCGCTGGCTCAAGCTGATCGGTGGGCGACCGCCTATCCACCGCAAGGGCCAGGCCGGCAAGCCGATCGGTGAACGGGACAAGGCACGAAACAAACGCCTGGCCAGTCCCCGAGCCCGGGTCGAACAGGTCTTTGCCCAGCCTGGCCCGGATGGGCGGCAAGGCCGTGCGCAGCATCGGCCTGGCACGGGCTGAATTTGGTCTGACGCTCAAATCGGCGGTGTACAACCTGAAACGGATGAGCAGCCTGCTGGAAATGGCCTGATCCAGGCCTATGGCCGGGCTGCCTCGGGTCGCTTTACCGTGTGAGCGTCGGGCCTGACGGGTAGCTCTGCTGCAAGCACGAGCGTATTTCATCGCTCAGCATGATTCGGATGGCGGTTTTTAGAGGTGTCCTTTTGGGGGAGGTAAGTGCCCGAAAGGAAATTTTCCGATGCTCCTGCTACCTTTGAGGGGGCTCAAAACCTTGTGGCTCAAGGGGTTGAGCGCTCATGCGCTTGCATGATGCTGGATTATTTTCCTTCAGGTACTTACCGAGCAGACAAAACGATGAGTTTGAGCCACGACCTTGATAAATGGATATATGCAACAAATCCGATTGTTCCAATGCCCAAAGAATATCTAGCCGGTCATGAAATACCTTTTCATCAGCATCCTCGAGCGCAATTTGTCTATGCGATCGATGGCATAATGGAACTACGCACGTTACACGAATATTGGCTTTTGCCCCCTTTACGTGGGGTCTGGATTCCACCTTTTGTCGATCACCATATGCAAACACGAACCCCGGTATCGCTGCGTACGCTCTATATTGATCTCGCTAGACTTTCCATGGACTTACCTTCCCGGACGGTAGGGATCAACATTTCTCCTCTTTTACGAGAGCAGTTGATTCGCGCCTCACTGTTTTCCATTGACTACAAAGCCGACAGCTTCGAGTCTCGGTTATTGGAAATCACCCTGGAAGAAATTCTCAACTCATCGGCAAAAGGACTGAATTTACCGACTGGAAAAGACCGGCGTCTTCGCCATATTTGCAATACTTTGATCAACAACCCCGGCGACATGCGCTCACTCGCGGACTGGGCACAGATCGTCGGGGCGACCACACGAACATTGACTCGTCTTTTTAAGAATGAGATCGGCACTTCCTTTGTCTACTGGCGACAACAGCTGCGGATTGTGAACGCTATCTTCCGCCTCAATACAGGTGAGTCCATCAGCCAGGTGGCCGAGTGCTTGGGCTACAGCTCGCAGAGTGCCTTCACCGTAATGTTCAAGCGTATCACAGGAAATCTACCCAGTGAACATCTAAGGAAACCCTTATATAGACGCCTCCCGGAACTCAAGAGGTAGGCCAGTTGGCGTTCAGGTAGGAGCAGTCTTATATTCGGCCTGTTTTTGCAGGCCGAAAAACCTGCGGGCCCTGATGGAATCTGCCGACGAGGCCCTCATCTGAAAATCGAGCTGAGGGCAGCGCCCATGGTTCATATTCCTTATCAAGTTTACCCTGTCACGGTCTGACCTGTTCCGCCATCACGTGCCTACCGCCTGCGCTCCTTGTGATGCACTGTTCTATGGCTACCGATGTGAGACGTCAACAGTATGCATCAACAGGATCTAAAGTCTCGTTCTCAATAACATCTGTCGGAAACGCGCGCTCTAAGAGAATCTGAGTGTCTTAGAGTCTACCCATCTGGACAAACCCTGTAGCAGAAACTATGCAAGTGAACAACCCGAGTCAAAATCAGTACTTTTTGCTGGTTCTGGCCTCTACTTTTTTGCAAGGTTCTTCGTTTGTGAGCACAAAAATCGTGATGAGCGAAATGCCGCCCTTATGGACGGCTTCCGCACGTTTTTTTGTCGCAGCGGTTTCTTTATTACCCTTTGTTTTTCTGCTCATGTGGCGGCAGAAGTTAAATCTGAAGCAGATTCCCTGGCTTAGGATTTTTGTTCTAGGTTCTTTCCAGACTGCGGGGGTAATGGCTTTTCTGAATATCGGTCTGACCTCGACTTCACCTTCTACGGCCGCCATTTTGATGGCGAGCAATCCTTTATTGGTTGTGGTACTGGCCTGGTTGTTTCTTGGAGAACGCTCTTCGCCACTGGCTCTCGGTGGCTTGCTACTAGCATTTATCGGTGTTGTCATTTGCATTGGCATTAGCCCAATAGGTTCAATGAGTGTGGGGTATGGCGAAAGCTTGGTGATACTGGCCTCAATTTGCTGGGCGTGCTCAACCGTTCTTAACAAGAAATTTAACCTTGCGCTTTCCCCTTGGCTGGTGACGTTTTGGCAGATGTTGCTGGGCTCAATGATATTGGCCGTGATCGCAGCGCTTAGCCAACAACAATTAGTCCTCCCTACCACTGCGTATCACTGGGGCATGTTTTTATGGCTTGCCATCCCGGCATCGACCGGTGCCATGGGTCTCTGGTTCGCCGCACTTAAAATCGGCGGGTCCGTACAAACCAGTGGTTTTCTCTTTCTCTGTCCACTTTTCGCCGCCTTGATTTCCTTTGGCTTAACCGGCCTGGTTCCCACCGGGCATGAAATAGCGGGTGGCGTACTCATTGGACTGGGGCTGTATGTGATGTCCCGCTGGCGTTACACCAGCGGGCAGTCTGTGGAAAATAGCGTCGAACCTGAACCAGAATCGATTAACAGCGCTCGATGATCATCGCGATGCCCTGACCTACGCCAATGCACATGGTGCACAACGCATAGCGGCCGTTGCTCAGATCAAGCTGGTTCATGGCCGTCCCGATCAAGCGCGCACCACTCATGCCCAACGGATGCCCAAGCGCAATTGCACCACCGTTTGGGTTGATCCGTGGGTCATCACTGTCCAGCCTCAACTCTTTCATCACGGCCAGTGCTTGCGATGCAAACGCCTCGTTGATTTCTAGAACGTCCATTTGCTCGAGCGTCATGCCTGCCAGTTTCAATACTTTATGCACGGCAGGAACCGGGCCGATACCCATGATCCGTGGTTCAATACCAGCGCATGCGCACGCCACAATGCGCACACGAGGCTTCAATCCATGCTGCGTAAGCCCTGTCTGCGAGGCGAGCAACAAGGCTGCGGCTCCGTCGTTCACCCCTGAAGCATTACCTGCTGTAACGCTGCCGTTCATTTTTCGAAACGGTGTAGCGAGACGCTGCAACGTTTCTAATGTTGTTTCTCGTGGGTGCTCGTCGAATTCAATCCGGCGGAGCTCTTTTCGCGGAAGCGAAAGAGTGACCGGTACAATTTCCCTATCGAAAACGCCGGACTTCGCAGCCAAAGCGTACTTTTCCTGGCTGCGCAGCGCAAAAAGGTCCTGCTCCTCACGACCAATGCCAAACTGTTCGGCAACATTTTCCGCTGTCTCAGGCATGGAGTCTGTACCGTATAGTGCTTGCAGGCGGGCATTGATAAAACGCCACCCCAAGGTCGTATCGTAGAGTTCTGCCTGACGTGAAAAAGCAACGTCGGCCTTCGGTATTACCAAGGGCGCTCGTGACATAGACTCCACCCCACCAGCGAGCAAGAGATCCGCCTCACCGCTTTTGAGATAACGTGCTGCCATGCCAAGCGCATCCATACCGGAGGCGCACAAACGATTGATGGTCGTGCCAGGTGTACTAACATCGAAGCCTGCAAGCAGCAGGCTCATACGTGCAACATTGCGATTATCTTCGCCAGCTTGGTTGGCACAACCCAGGATGACATCGTCTAGGTATTGCCAATCGACAGTATTGTTACGGGACTTCAGCGCTTGCAGAGGAATGGCAGCTAGATCATCGGCCCGAACCGAAGAAAGGGCACCTGCATATTTACCGATAGGTGTGCGAACGTAATCGCAAATAAAAGCATCCGTCATGATTTCTTTTCCTTTTCACGCGACTTGAGTTGCAGTCAACCAGTCTCTGGCGATATCAATTTCTTGCTCCGAAACCAGATGGTCGCGCTCGCTGAATATTTCTTCCTGCACGCTGGCGCCAAGCTTGCGAAATAAACAGGCAGTATCGCGAACCCGGGCTTCTGGCACCCAACTGTCGGTCGTACTTCCTGTCAATAAAATAGGCATTTTCGCGAGGCAATTGCTTTCACTCGAGGCCAAATTCACCTCCGGACCAAAAAGTCCGCCGGTGAACAATAAGGCGCCTCCCAGTTTGTCGCGTGAACTGAATAAGTACTGACTACCGATACAGGCGCCTTGGGAGAAACCCATCAGCCAGATATTATTCGCTGGTACATCGCGCTCAAGCAAGTATTGAACAAGGCGCTTGATATAAGCAAGCGCTCTATCGACGTGAGGCTGGTTTTGTTCAAGTTCTCTTTGAAAACCGCTGGGATACCAGGTTTTGCCAGGTGCCGACGGTAATAGATAAGTGATATTATCCAGGTCGATGCGCCGACCGATCTCGTAAATATCTTCAGGTGCCTGCCTACGACCATGTAACAAGATCACGAATTTGTTACCCTGCAACGGTGCAGCGCCTACTTGTGTAACGGTATAATCCTGATCATTAAAAACCGAGCTCAGATCACTCAAGTCGTGAAAAATCGCCATCATATAATCCCTTTCTCCATCCATTGCGCCACTTGCTTGGCGTAATAACTCACAATAATGTCAGCGCCTGCGCGTTTGAACCCAAACAGTGTTTTCATCACTGTTCGCTCTTCATTCAGGGCGCCGGCAAGTACCGAGAACTTGATAGCGGTATATTCACCGCCCACTTGATAAACCGCCAATGGCAACTCGGTTCGTTGTCGAAGCCGACTTAATACGTCCAGATAGGGCGTGCCGGGTTTGACCATCAAAATATCAGCACCCTGTTCTTCATCCCGATGCGCCTCTATCAGCGCCTGCCTGCCGTTTGCATAATCTGCCTGATAGGCGTGACGATCACCGTCTAACTCGCACTCTACGGCCACCTGAAAGGGACCCTAGAATGATGAGGCGAATTTAACCGCGTGGGCCAGAATGCAAACATGACTAAAGCCTGCTTTATCGAGCGCCATTCGTATCGCACTCACCTGACCGTCCATCATTGAGGACGGAGCGAGCATGTCAGCACCGGCACACGCGGCAGCCAAAGACTGTTTAACCAGGTTTTCGACGGTTTTATCGTTATCTACATGTCCATCTCGCACGACACCACAATGTCCGTGAGTGGTGTATTCGTAAAAGCAGATATCAGGAATAATGACCATCTCGGGGCAAGCCTGTCTGATTCTGCGAATGGTGCGTGTCAGCAACCCCTCATCGCTCCAGGTATCACTTCCCTCTTCGTCTTTATGATGGGAAATACCAAAAGGCATTACATAACGAATGCCCAAACGATAAAGATCTTCCACTTCGCTACACACAGCGGATTCCGGTAGACGCAGGATGCCTGGCATGGTTTTGATAGGCCGGGCTTCGCTGATCCCCTCATCAATGAACAGGGGCTGGATCAAGTCTCGTAAATCGACTTTATTTTCTCGTACAAGTTGCCGTAGTGCCGGAGTACGCCGCAGACGACGAGGGTGGTGTACAAGCAACTAGAGCGGACTCATCACGAGCTGAGGCCGGTAGGTAAGCCCATTAACTCACGTGCCTCGGCAGGGGTCGCAATTTCCCGTCCCAATTCCCGCGATAGCCGCACGATGCGCGCTGCCAGTTGCGCGCTACCAGTGGCCAATTCTCCCTTGCGGTAATAAATATTGTCCTCCAAGCCGGTGCGCACATGCCCACCGAGCAAAATAGTATGCATATTCACCGGTAATTGATCCTGACCAATACCAAGTGCGGACCAAATCTGAGTGATCCCCACAAAATCACCGCAGTTCCCGCGCTTGCCGGTGGACCTCCTGCCACAGGGCTAACTCCAGCTCCCGCAGCCTCTCTCGGGAAATGTCTCCCACATAAGTGCGTGCATACTCTAGTCCCAGCCGCCACAGCGACAGCACGTGCCTGTCCTTGACGCTATTGCTCTGAAAGCGCCGCGCGTGCCCTGCCTCCCGCGTCTGCAAACCCAGCAGGTACAGCGCATAGCTGGCCAGCACGGCAATCAGCAGCAGGATCTCGATGCGCCGCGGACAGCGGCTTCGATGCAGCCCCAGGCCGAACCCCAGCCGATGGCTTTTCAGGTCGCGCAAGCCTTCCTCGATCTGCATGCGCCGCTTGTAGATCGCTGCGACCCGCGCGGCATTCCACTGCGCCTCGGGCAGGTTGCTGGCCAGCAGCCAGGGCTCGCTTTCGCGCTGTGCGTTTTGCCGGCTGCGTTTATCCCGGGCCACGGTTCCGGTGATGCGCCGGTGCTTGCGCCCCCGTGGCGCATGCTTTACCGCGTAGAGTTGGGTGGACCAGGGCGCCGAGCGCGTCATTTCGAGGCCACCGAGCCGTTTCGGCGATGCCGAGGCCAGGGCGTACAGGCTTTTCACTGGCTGCCAGGGCTGCTCGGCGAATCGGCACAGGTCGCGATTGCGCACACGGCCGACGTAATGCCAACCCATGGCTTCGACGGCCTGGAACCAGGGCCGCCGGAAACCGGCATCGGTGACCAGGATGGGCGTGCAGCCGGCTGGCAGCATCGCCGAGAGCGCCTCGAGCAGGCGTTTCTGGCAACGCGGGCAGCCCTCGCGCGGATGGACGACTTCACAGACCGGCAGCGAACGCCCGGCCAGCGGGATCGCGGCGCGCAGCAGGAACAGCGTGCCGGCGGCATCGATTGGCGACCAGTCCACCAGGATCGACGGATGCTCGAACGACCCCAGCAGGGCGCGGAGCATGGCCCAGTAGAACACCCCCCGCTCGGCCTGCAACTGCCGGTTGCCGAGCAGGCGGTCGACCCGCTTGATCGCATGCTTGGGCCAGGCAGAGCCGGGCAGGAAGCGCCCCAGCGCGGTCAGGCTCAGGCAGCGGCCTTGCAGCAGGGCGACCACTGCGGCGATCAGGGCTTCGAGACGGCGGGCATGGATCGTGGGAAGTGCTTGGGCGAAGGCGTCGTGCAAGAATTGGACGGTCTGCATGGGGCTGGGAGCGCTGTTTTTGTTTGGCGACCACCAACGTGCCCGCCCATGCAGGCCTCTTCAAGCCCTACCCAATTGATTTTCTTGGAAAGTTTCTAGGGATCACTCAGGATCCGATCGTTTTTGATCGACTCTCCGCTTTCAAAGTCGGCGGAGGCTGAAGCCAGCCAGAAATACATGGCTACTTCAGGCCATCCTTAATTCCGGTCGAAAAACACGCTGATTGCAGGTCGGGCCGTTTTCGTTCGCAGGTCGTTATACTTAGGGTGTCATTTCGCCCCCAGCCGGAACTGCCCCCTACAAGTCAGTAAAGCACGCCAGCTCTATGTATCTGTTTGTCAGAACGAAGGCCTCAAGAGCTTCACTCAAAGTCAATTGACTCGCGCAATAGAACTTTTGCAGCCCCCCATGCCTCCATTGCTGCCTCTGGCTGATTCATCACCTGAGCGGTCAGAGTTGCTCCATCCAGAAGCATAATGAATAGCCGAGATAGCCTGTCCGCCTCGGTGGGCGAGACGATATGCTTCAGCAATTCCTCAATGTAAGACTTCAACCGCGCTTTTTGCGTTGCCGCTGTCGACTTGATGCCATCTTCATCATCATTAAACTCCGAAGCCGCATGCGCAAACATGCAACCACTGAAGGTAGCATTCCGAAACCAGTTCTCATGCCACTCGAAGACAGACTTTATTCGAGCGATTGGCGAGCTGTGCTGGTTAACATATTCCGCGAGCGACTGCGCGCAATACGCTTCACGGTTGTTAAGAACCTCGACAATTAATTGGTTCTTCTTGTGAAAATGACGGTACATTGTCATTTTCGCTACTTTTGACTCGGCAATTATCGTGTCCACACCCACTGCATGAAATCCATTGGATTCGAATAGCCTGGTGGCTGTGTCGACGATCTCCTGTCTTTTACTCATATATTCCCCTCTGCGGGGGTCCTCAAAAAAACGCGGCATTTTACTACCGCGCTCGTTCTCAAGGAAGGGATCTTATACGCTTCAGCAGACTGTCGTAATAGACACGACAGGTGTCAAGCCTCAGCCTCGCGCCTACCAGAATTTCCTGAGCGGCCTCGGGCGTCTCTGCCACGATAGGACGAATTACCTTCTCCAACCATCCCTTAGCATGCTCAATGTCGATCGTCGCGTGCTCTTCATAATAAGAAATTCTGAGTTTGTCTCCCCCTCCAAGGCGGCGACAGCCAGCGATCAGCTTTTCATAGTTGGAGGGGTCGAGAAGCTCGGTAATTGCCATCACGCCCAACAGCTTCAGATAGTGCTTGCGGCTCAGCGCGCACCCCATGAATAGGTTGTGGCCTGCTAAACCCTCCCAGGTGAGGGCGTAGGCAAAGTCATCTTCGGCCTTAGTGAGACCAAGTGATTCGATCAGGTCATTGTAAAGATCCACATGGCTTTCACCTGCCCTACCTTGTCCTGCCTCGTCCCAAATATTCTGAGCGATCTCAGCCTTGCTAGCCTGCCGCGCACCCAGCAATGTCAGGGTAATCAGGTCAAAGAAACGGTTGTTCAAAGCATAATCGCTAATGAACAAGGCCTTGAACTGCCCGAGGTCCGCAGCGTCTCGCAAAAAGTCAAAAAGCGGGTGGTTGCTGGCCGGATGTTTGCGGTACATCGCGAGCAATTCCTGTTCGACATCCGCGTCCAGGCTCCTTGAGTCCAGCCGAGGAGCGGGCAGCCAAGCCGACTCGATGATGTTTCTCGCGCCGAGGATCAACGTGCTGTTCTGATTTTTCGCGGCGGGGTTACAAGGATCAGCAATGTGCATCCCATAGATAAGAAAAAGCGCTTTATGCACGGCATGAAGAAACGCTTCATCCCGCTGAGCAAAAGCTTTGTGCACATGGTACCGAACAGCGTCTTTGAAGGCAGCCTGGTAACCCCCTACGGATGCAGTTGCGTCGTCGACATCTGCTATCTCGACGAGCCTAGCAATCTGTTGATCGAGAGGTAGGTCGAGCGATGAATGAAGGGCTCTCTCTGGCGGGGTCAGCGAGGGAACAGCAGTATTCGTAACGGTCATGTTTACCATCCGTAGCAGTGATGGCGCATTACGGTATACGGATCTATCTGTCTCATCAATAGGCTTTTTCTTGGGGTTGCAAGAGCAAAAAAAGAGAATTAAGGTACAGACCTGTCTCAATCATATGAGGCAGCGATCAAGACCGCATGGGCGAACGAGGGCGCAATGCTCAGCACAAGGATGACGCTACCAGACCTGTTCCAGGCCTGTTTCGAGTGTATTGCCAGCCATTTGGCTGGCGATCCCACGCAAATCTTCAAGCGCCAGTATCGTGTCATGCGACCGTTGCGTAAGCATCGGTGGCCTGCGCCTGCACGCTCGTCCTCAGAGCACTTACATACAATCGAGCATCAATAAGGACATGGTTATGAGTGTTGAACAGCGCCTTAAGGAAATTCTTGTCAGCGAAATCTACGTTGAGGTGCCAGTCGAAAAAATCGAGCCGACTGATTCGCTTCGCGACGCGTTGGGTGTTGATTCCATGGGATTTGTCGAACTGAAGGATCAAATCGAGGGTGAATACAAGATAAAAATCAGCGACGACGATTTTACACCGGAGAACTTTGGCACCATCAATGCCCTTTGCAACCTAATCAACAAGCTGAAAGGGTGACATAAAATGGGTACCGTTGCAGTTGCCGGCAAGTCGCTGCTCACTCCGCTAGGTGATGAAAAAGCCACCTTGGAAGCGCTATTCCAGTCAGCTAGCGGGATCACGGAATCGGCGTCAAAAGTGCCTCTAAGAAACAATCGTGTTGCGAAGTTGCGTAGCGCTGACGAGTTCACCTCTTACGGGCAATTGCAACGTGCCCTCGCGCTTTCGGTTGCTACTGAAGCAATCACGGAAGCCGATTTACAGGTTGAGGACGCGGGCGTGAGGTTCGTGTTCGCAACGAGCTATGGCCATCTTCTTGATCAGCCAGGCAGCGACCGCATGTCGACCTGGGCGAAGGATTGCCTGAGAGAACTCGGTGCTCAGGGAGAGCCGGTAGTAATCGGCACTGCCTGCTCCGCCGGGTCGGATGCACTCGGGGTTGGCGCGGCATTGCTGCAGGATGAAAATATTTCGGCGGTGGTGGTGGTGGCCGTGGATCTGGTCACGGAAGGGAAGAGGCTGGCGCATTCAAACTTGGGCACCATGTCCGATGAAATACCGAAACCTTTCGACATTCATCGATCAGGGATGATCCTCGGCGACGGCGCCGCCGCCGCCGTACTCAAGCGAGCCGCTGACTGCGCTAATTCATTTGGTGAGCTGATCGGTTACGGCGCCGCGAACGACGCTTATGGTGTCACGGCGCCCGATCCCACGGGAGAGAGTGTGCGACTGGCTGTATCACGCGCACTGGAAGCCGCACAAGCTGACGCGAGGGATATATCGATTTATTACTCCCACGGCACCGCAACTCGTCTGAACGATGAGCTTGAAGCGTCTGTTGTCAATGACGTTTTCGGCTGCAATGAAGAGCTTTTTCTGTATGGGTCGAAAGGCTCGCTCGGTCATTCGCTGGGCGCTTGCGGGCTGATCGAGTTCCTGCTCCTGATCAAGTTTCTGGAACTGCAAGAGATTCCCGAAGTGGTTGGGCATGATGATCCGATTCCCGCCATTGCGCATCGGATGCCTGCCAAGAACAAGTCGCGTATCCAGGGCAACC